>NZ_RHFJ01000117.1:0-2144 GCF_003718675.1 Marichromatium sp. AB32 | reverse complement strand
CGGCTGGCTCAAGTCCGTCGACGCATCGCCACCCGTTACGACAAGTTGGCGGCCAGCTTCTCGGCAATGTTCACGCTTGCTTGCATCCGCAGATGCCTCAGGCATTACTTTTCGTACAAAACGTAGAACAAGTCTGGAAGGCGCTAGAGGCCGCTGGGCGTGCTGCCCAGCCCTCCGGCTCCCCGGTGGACAGTTTGTTGGCTCTGCTGGCGGAGAGGCCGTATACCGTGGCGGAACTCCGCGAGCTGCTGGGCCTGCCTTCCGACAAGAAGACCCGTAACCTAATAGACAGGGCACGCCGCGAAGGGCATGCCGTTAAGAATGTTGGCCCCTGCACCTTCGGGCTCGAATAAGGTTTTTGTTATGGATTTTGATGACACTGTAGATACGCTAGATTTGTTCTCCACCGACAGTAAAGATATCGCGCTCGACCCCCGGCCTGTGTTCGACGAAAGCCCGTTTGTAATGGACGAGCCTGAGGTTGCGCCATACTTCCGTTCGCCGCATGGGGCCGTGTATGGCGAAGACTGCAACTTGTTTTTGCAGAACATTAAGGACGAAGTCGTCGATACCATTTTCGCTGATCCGCCCTTTAACCTGAAAAAGGAATATGGGAAGAACTCTAACGACAACTTGCCCCCTGACGAATACATCAGTTGGTGTAAAAGTTGGATAAAGGAGGCCGCCCGTACGCTTAAACCGGGAGGGGCTTTCTTCCTTTACAACATCCCCAAGTGGAACGTTATTCTGGGCGCATACATGGCCGAGGAACTTGGGCTGGAGTTTCGCCACTGGATTGCCGTGGATTTGAAGGTGGGCTTGCCCATCCGAAACCGGCTGTATCCGGCGCACTACAGTCTGTTGTATTACACAAAGGGGCGACCCAAAACCTTCCGCAAAGTCCGAACCCCGATTGCGACCTGTAGGCATTGTGGTGGCGACATTAAGGATTACGGCGGGCACCGAAAGGCCATGAACCCGAAGGGGGTTAACCTGACCGATATTTGGACTGATATCCCCCCGGTACGCCACCAAAAGTATAAGTCCGACAAGCGAAAAGCTAACGCTTTGTCCTCGAAGCTGCTTGACCGGGTGGTCGAGATATCCACGGAACCCGGTGACTTGGTAATTGATCCGTTTGGGGGGAGCGGCACCACGTTTGCGGTGTGCGAGGCTAAGCACCGGAAGTGGCTGGGTACAGATATAGACTTTGCGCCGGTTATTAAACACCGCCTGCAAAATGATCTATACCTGCACCAAAATACCGACGTGCTCGATCTGGATTAGCGCTTCGCTCTCCCGTCGGTCCCTTTGGGGATTTTCGGAACGTCGAAACTGGTAGCGTCGTGCTCGATTACGACGATCTCCAAGACGCCCTCTTCGCAGGGCGTCGCTTCCCAAAGCGGGAAATAAGGCTCCAGCTCTGAAATGTTCCCGATACGGTCTGTCAGGTATGGGTAGAGCTCACGAGACGGGACCACGAGTACCCCAGCCTTAACCTTCCCTAGCAACAGCCCCATGGCCATCTTGTTCATTGAGCGATGGCTGGACGAGATATTCCCCGTCTCCCACTCCAGGCAGATTTCCAGCTCTCCTTGCTGGTTACAGTACGCCGCATCCATATTGCCTGGGCGGATTCTCTCGCCTACCGGCCACGGCATCTCTGCAACCCACCCATTCTGTACTGGAAGCCCACCGTTCTTTTTGAGCTGCCCATAATTGGGCCTGTTGGCGGTAAGGCGCTCAATAGCTCCATTCTTGATGGGCTTTACTCCGTTTCCTTCGCCAGACTTTTTCCCACTCTCTGGGTAGATGGTGAACTTATCGCTACCAACAGGCCAAACCACATTACCGACTGCTTCTAGGATGTTCCCTCTAAGCTGCTTCCAGTGGTCGGACTCGGCAAAAGGCCCCTTGGATATCAACGTGCGAACTTCTTTTATTTTCAACGTGCTATCTCCCCCTGAGAAAAGCACGAAGCTATCAGACCCTTCTCCGCTTGTCGATCTGCCCTGCGTTACGTTTTGTACGAAAAGTAATGCCTGAGGCATCTGCGGATGCAAGCAAGCGTGAACATTGCCGAGAAGCTGGCCGCCAACTTGTCGTAACGGGTGGCGATGCGTCGACAGGACTTGAGCCAGCCG
>NZ_RHFJ01000116.1:0-2174 GCF_003718675.1 Marichromatium sp. AB32 | reverse complement strand
GCATGAGAAGAGAGATCGAGGGCTTGGTCTTAGCGACAAGGTCCAGGCCTTCAGGCGCAATCGAGCTGCCTCAATCTCGCGCGGTGGGAGCTAACCACCACGGGGTGGCAAGATACAAGGCGCGAAGGACGCGAAGAGAAGAAGGGCTTCCAGCTGCCAGCCTCCAGGTGAGGAAGCTGGATTGCCTCGTACCGCCGCAGTTGACCGCAAACCGATACTGGAGGCTGCTTGCTGAAGGCTGGTCGCTTTCTTTGCGCCCTTCGCGCCCTTGGCGGTTCAACCTTCTGGCCGCTGCAAGCCGAGCCGCCCCCGACGGCTCAGTTCTTGATCCCGATGCCGCGGCGCAGCAGGTGCAGGCTGTAGGCGGCGAGCGCGACGATGAAGGCGGCGATCATCGCAAAGGCGACGCCGAGCGGGATGTCGCTGATGCCGAGCAGGCCGTAGCGGAAGGCGTTGACCATGTAGAGCACCGGATTGGCCATCGACACCCCCTGCCAGAACTCCGGCAGCAGCTCGATCGAGTAGAAGACCCCGCCGAGATAGGTCAACGGGGTGAGCACGAAGGTGGGGATGATCGAGATGTCGTCGAAGCTGTTGGCATAGACCGCGTTGATGAAGCCGCCGAGCGCGAACAGCACCGCGGTCATCAGGAACACCAGCAGGGTGACGCCATAACTGTGCACCTCGATGTCGGTGAACAGCATCGCCACCACCATCACCGCCACGCCCACCACCATACCGCGCGCCGCGCCGCCGGCGACATAGCCGGCGAGGATCACCCAGTTGGGCGCCGGCGAGACCAGCAACTCCTCGATATAGCGCGAGAACTTGCTGCTGTAGAAGGACGAGACGACGTTGGAATAGGCGTTGGTGATCACGCTCATCAGTGCCAGACCGGGGACGATGAACTCCAGATAGGCGACCCCGTCCATCTCGCCGATGCGCTCACCGATCAGCCGACCGAAGATCACGAAATACAGGGTGGTGGTGATCACCGAGGGCAGGATGGTCTGCACCCAGATCCGCGAGAAGCGCAGGATCTCCTTGGTGAGGATGGTCTGGAAGGTGATCCAGTAGCGATAGGTCTCGGCCATGATACTCAGACCCCCTCGTCGGCGGGACGACGCTCGACCATGTCGAGGAACAGTCGTTCGAGCCGGTTCTGCTTGTTGCGCAGACTGATCACCTCGATGCCGTTGCGCGAGAGCGCCTCGAACAGCCCATTGATGGTGTGATCACGGTTCATCTCCACCTCCAGGGTGCAGTCGTCGAGATGCTGGAGGACGAAGCCGCCGAGTTCGGGCAGCTCGCTGACCTGTCCCTTGAGGTTGAGCACGAAGGTCTCGGTGTGCAACTTGCCGAGCAGCGCCCCCATGGTCGAGCGCTCGACCAGCTCGCCGTGCTGGATGATGGCGATGTTGCGGCAGAGGCTCTCGGCCTCCTCCAGATAGTGGGTGGTGAGGATGATGGTGGTGCCCTCGGCGTTGAGCTCGCGCAGGAAGGACCACATCGAGCGACGGATCTCGATGTCGACCCCGGCGGTCGGCTCGTCGAGGATCAGCAGCCGCGGCTGGTGCACCAGTGCGCGGGCGATCATCAGCCGGCGCTTGAGCCCACCGGAGAGTCGGCGCATCTCGGTGTCGCGCCGATCCCAGAGATCGAGCTGGCGCAGATAGCGCTCGGCGCGCACCTTGGCCTCGCGCCGCGGGATGCCGTAATAACCGGCCTGGTTGAGCACCACCTCGAACACCGGCAGGAAGAGGTTGAAGTTGAACTCCTGCGGCACCAGGCCGATGCACGACTTCACCCGCTCGGGGTCGCGATCGAGATCGTGACCGAAGACGCTGACCCGACCGCTGCTCTTGTTGACCAGCGACGAGAGGATACCGATGAAGGTCGACTTGCCCGCCCCGTTGGGGCCGAGCAGCGCGAAGAAGTCACCCTCCTCGACCGTCAGGTCGATCCCCTTGAGCGCCTGGAAGCCACCCTTGTAGGTCTTGGTGAGTTGCTGGACATCGAGTGCGAGCATGATGGAAGTCTGACGGATTGCGACCGAATGAGCGGCGGACCGACGGCCCGCGCGAGGCGGCCCGCCAACGACCGGGCCGGCGGATCTGGATAGCCGACTACTCTAGCGGCGCCGGCCGCGCGCTCGCAAGCGGCGCCGCCAGCCG
>NZ_RHFJ01000115.1:0-2209 GCF_003718675.1 Marichromatium sp. AB32 | reverse complement strand
CAACCCCTCGGCATCCGACCACCCCGCCGCCCGATCGGCATCGACCCGCACCACCAGATGCACGTGATTGCTCATCACCGCATAGGCCGCCACATCGATCGCGAACACCCCCGCGAGCTGGCGCAACCGCAACTCCACCCACCCGCGCCGATGCTCGAAGCTCCGCCCGGTCAGCCGATCGAAGCCACAGAGATACGCCCGCCGCACGCAGCGGGTGACGACGTGATACCAAGGCGTATCGGACAAGGAGACGAGCGAGGCGCGGGGACGAGTCATGGGGCATCTCCGCTGGGGGTGTTGGGAGAAGCGTAGGAGAGGGCCTTGGGAGCGTCAACGGTAAGTGGTAAGTGGGTGTCCCTTTGCTCGTCCTTTACTCTTTACTCTTGAGATACGCCTGGCGCACGCATCGCGTGACGACGTGATACCAGGGCGTATCGGACAAGGAGACGAGCGCGGCGCGGGGACGAGTCATGGGGCATCTCCACTGGGGGTGTTGGGTGAAGCGTAGGAGAGGGCCTTGGGGGCGTCAACGATAAGTGGGTGTCCCTTTATTTGTGAACCAGGAGAGATCCGCCAGCCGTGCCCGGTAGGTCGCGACCAACCCCGCGACCCCATCCAGCTCCGCATCAGTCATTTCTGCTCGCGTGGCAGGTGACAGGAACCGCTCCACCACCACTGGCCCCCGGAACAGACACCGCCAGCGTCGCAACACCTCGGTATCCGACCACCCCGCCGCCCGATCCGCATCCACTCGCACTACCAGATGCACGTGATTGCTCATCACCGCATAGGCCGCGACATCGATCGCGAACACCCCCGCGAGCTGGCGCAACCGCAACTCCACCCAGCCGCGCCGATGCTCGAAGCTCCGCCCCGTCAGCCGATCGAAGCCACAGAGATACGCCCGGCGCACGCACCGCGTGACGACGTGATACCAAGGCGTATCGGACAAGGAGACGAGCGCGGCGCGGGGACGAGTCATGGGGCATCTCCGCTGGGGGTGTTGGGAGAAGCGTAGGAGAGGGCCTTGGGAGCGTCAACGGTAAGTGGGTGTCCTTTACGTTTTTAGGCGTATCGGACAAGGAGACGAGCGCGGCGCGGGGACGAGTCATGGGGCATCTCCGCTGGGGGTGTTGGGAGAAGCGTAGGAGAGGGCCTTGGGAGCGTCAACGGTAAGTGGGTGTCCCTTTAACGTTCACCGCGTGACGACGTGATACCAAGGCGTATCGGACAAGGAGACGAGCGAGGCGCGGGGACGGGTCATGGGGCATCTCCGCTGGAGGTGTTGGAGGAAGCGTAGGAGAGCGCCTTGGGAGCGTCAACGATAAGTGGGTGTCCTTTTCTGTTCCTCCTCTGTTCCTCCTCTGCTCGGCCACCATCATGCCGCCAGTCTCTACTTTTCGCTGGATCTATTTTTGGGGAAGGGGACAGGGCATCTCCGCTGGAGGTGTTGGAGGAAGCGTAGGAGAGGGCCTCGAGAGCGTCAACAGTAAGTGGGTGTCCTTTTAATGCAAGATGGCGACAATAGACTGATATCAAAAGATATTGGCATCTTATAATATTAGAGGTCCTTGATGCGATAGCCCTGGCTGTTTACCACTTTAGTGATCTGCTGAGCTGGCTGTCTCTGTGGTCATCTACCTTCTCAACTAATTTTTTTAGTGAGTCTGTTAGTTCTTTGTGGTTTTCTTCTGGTGAGTATTCTATGAATTTTATCCTCATAGAGGATTCTGCTATTTTTATTATTTCTTCGTGAACTTCTCCTTTTGGTAGCGTCATGTAGTGGTGGGGTGTTCTTCCGTGCGCGAATTGAATGTCCTCGAAGAGTGTTCGTATGTCGGGGTCTTCAGTTCCGCAACCAATAAATAGAAAAGTATTTGTTAGTGCGAGTGATTTTAATATTTCATAGAAAAGGACGTGTTTTGTTCTTGCTTCTGCATAATCTCTTCTCGTGAAAATAATATTTTCTGGGCTTGTTACGCATCCATGCGATTTTAGTATTAATCTTGTGTCGCCTCCAAGTAAGTGCTTTGCTATATCAGAGTCGGTATGTTTTTTTATTAATATTGTCCCGCATGAGGTGCTTAATGCATAGCTGTCGTAGATTCTATCAAAATTTGGTGTTATTACTATGGGTGCATCTAGGTTGTAAATGTGTTTATGTATTTCTGCTGGTTTGTATCCTCTTCTTAAATACTCTTCTTCAGAT
>NZ_RHFJ01000114.1:0-2297 GCF_003718675.1 Marichromatium sp. AB32 | reverse complement strand
ACGAGGCCGACTACGTTGAGCGCGTGGTCGCGCTGGCCGCGGATCACGAGGCGCTGGCGACGACCCGCGCCGGGTTGCGCGCGCAGATGGAGGCCAGCCCCTGGCGTGACGAGCAGGGGCAGGTGGCGCGGATCGAGGACGCCTACCGGGCGATGTGGCGGCGCTGGTGTGACTCGACGTCCGCCTCTGCCTGAGGCTTCCGCTCGGTTGTGTCTTTAGGTGGAGGGGCGCGTGCAGCAGCCCCGAGCTGTTTGCGTCGGGGAGCGAGAGCTCGGAGTGGCGTCCACGCAGATCCTGCTCAGCCTGCTTCGCAAACGCTGGCTTACTATTTGCTTCCAGCCCCATCGATAGGGGAACGCGTTACTGGACTCGCGGCCGATGACCACACTGCATCGTTGCTGCCATGCGCGTTAAGGGCATGCTGAAGGGCGCGTCAATTTATTGGCGACTTGCGTGTCGGATGAATGTTGAGCGCTGGCGGCCGTTCCTCGACTAATCGCAATGATCAGGACAAAGGGGTCGACTATCCATGGTCACCAACGACGAATCGCTCGAACTGGCCCGCGCCCATCATGCCGCGGGCAGGCTGGACGAGGCGGAGTCACTGTATCGTGCTCGCCTCACTGCCGAGCCAGATGAGGCCGCCGCCCATCACGGTCTCGGGGTACTGGAGGTCGAGCGTGGACATCTCGATTCCGGCCTCGGCTTGTTACTGCGAGCACTGGAACTCGATCCCGAGAATGGTCATCACTGGGAGTCCTACGCGCAGGGGCTGATGCTGGCCTATCGCCCGCAGGAAGGGTTGGCGGTGATCGAGCGGGCGATCGACTGCGGCCTCGATAGCGCCGAGGCGCATGCCCTCAGAGAGATGCTCCAGCGCATGCTCGCGACCCCGGCTCCGAGCGACGAAGACGCACTGATCACGCTGTTCGAGCGTCATCGGTTCGACGAGGTCGAGCGGCTTGCCCGTGACTGGACCGAACGCAGACCCTGGGATGCCTTCGGCTGGAAGATGTTGGGCGCGGTGCTGGCTCAGTGCTCACGTGGCGAGGCCGCTGTGCCGGTGCTCGAGGAGGCGCTGCGGCGTGATGATCAGGATCCCCAGATCCTCAATACCCTTGGAGTTGCACTCGAACAGGTCGGGAGGCTCGAAGAGGCGGGGCTCGCCTATGCCCGGGCGGCCAAGCTTTCGCCTGATTTCGTCGCCGCACTCTACAATCTTGCCAGTCTGTTGCTGACGATCGGACGAGCTGAGGAGGCCATCGGCTATTTCGATGCGGTGCTGGCGATCGATCCCCGGCATTTGAAGAGCTATAACAACCGTGGCTCCGCGCTACGCCGACTCGGGCGTACGGATGAGGCGCTGGCCGACTATCAGCAGGCCCTGGATGTCGATCCCGATCATCCCGAGACCCTGACCAATCTTGGCAATGCGCTGGCCGAGCAAGGGCGTTTCGATGAGGCACTGGCGCTGCAACAGCATGCGGTCCGACTCCGGCCGGGGCAGGCTGCAATGCTCTCCAATCTGGGGAATATCCTGCAGCTGATGGGGCGGGTTGACGAGGCAATCACGACCTATCGCCAGGCACTGTCGAAACACCCGACGGATGCCGCGCTCCACAGCAAGCTCTTGTTCACGCTCAATTATCACCCCGAGCTTTCGGCCAAGGCCATCTTCACCGATTATCGTGAGTTCGATCGCCGTCACGGTGAATCCGCGCGTGCGCACTGGTCTGCGCACGACAATGATCGCGACCCCGGGCGTCGCTTGCGCCTCGGGTATGTCTCGCCGGATTTTCGCCACCACTCGACCCGTCATATGCTCGAACCCTTGCTGATGCATCGCAATCGGCTCGACTTCGAGCTTTTCGCCTATGCCGAGCTGACGTGCGAGGACGCCCAGACGGCGCGCTACCAGGGATTGATCGATCACTGGGTGCCGACCCGGGGGCTGAGCGATGCCCAGCTCGCCGAACGTATCCGTGCCGACGGCATCGACATCCTGGTCGACCTGGCCGGTCATACGGCGGGCAATCGGCTGGGGGCGTTTGCGCGCAAGCCGGCGCCGGTGTCGGTGAGTCTCTGGGTCGGTTATGGCTACACCTCGGGGTTGAGCGCGATCGACTACTTCCTGTGTGACGAGGTCCTGGTTCCGGAGGGTGCGGAGGAGTTGTTCAGCGAGCGGCCCTGGCGGATTGCCGCGCCCGCCGGCATGTATCGCCCGAGCGAGGGGATGGGGGCGGTGAACGTGTTGCCGGCGCTGGAGCGGGGATACATCACCTTCGGTACGCTGACCC
>NZ_RHFJ01000113.1:0-2394 GCF_003718675.1 Marichromatium sp. AB32 | reverse complement strand
ATCTCGCCACGGCGGCGGCCGGGCGCTGGATCCGCCGCCCGCAACCGCGCCCGGCGGCGCGGCTACGGCTGTTCTGCCTGCCGCACGCCGGCGGCACCCCGGCGCTGTTCAAGCACTGGCCGCCGCTGCTGCCCGACTGGATCGAGCCGCTGATGGTGTGTCTGCCGGGGCGCGAGAACCGGCTCGACGAGCCGCTGCCCGAGGACATCCCCGCCCTGGTCGGGCAGCTTGCCGGTGCCGTGCGCCCCTGGCTCGATCGTCCCTGGGCGCTGTTCGGCCACAGCATGGGCGGGGCGCTCGCCCACGAGCTGACCCAGACGCTCATCGACCAGGGACTGCGCGCGCCCGAGCAGCTGGTGATCTCGGCGCGCGAGCCACCGCAGTGCCACCACGGCGGCGACCTCCACCGGCACGACGACGACACCCTGTGCGCGGCGCTCACCGCGCTCGGCGGCACCCCGCCCGAGCTGCTCGCGCTGCCCGAGATCCGCGCCATCGTGCTGCCGGCGGTGCGCCAGGACTACCGCCTGATCGAGACCTACCGCCCCGACCCCGAGCGCCCGCCGCTGCCCTGCCCGCTCACCGTCTTCCGCGGCCGCGACGACCCCGACCTCGACGCCGAGGAGGCCGGGGCCTGGTCGCGCTGGACCGACGCCGACTTCCGCGTCGAGACCTTCCCCGGCGGACACTTCTATCTCAGCGACGCGCCGGGCGCGGTGGTCGCCCGGTTGAGCGCATTGCTCGCCCAGTAGCCACGCAGGTCGGGTTGCCCGTCGTTCAGCGCTCACCGGGAGGCGACGGCGATCGGGGCGGGCAACCCGACATCCATGCCTGGAGACGGCGCGCGGCGGTGATGGGCACGCTGCGCGTTGCCCATCCGACCGGCGCGATCGGTGGGGCCGTCGGCCACGACATCGACGAATCGGCTTCTTGGACGGCTTGCCCGACATCGGTGCGTGGGATGAAAAACCGCCTCGGTGTCCCGAGGGCGCTTGATGCCGATCACCAGACGTCGGCGCAGATATCGGGCGGCGTGGCGTCGGGCGATGACGGGGCGATGGGGCTTCCCTACAATGGGGACACCTGATGTGTAACCGGGATGGTGGCGGATGTCCAGGCGGTGGGATGGCAAGGAGAACCTCTGGGCGCTGGAGGAGCAGGACGTCCTCGCGAAGCTTGCGCTGTTACGGGCCTCCGCCGACGATGCGGCGCGACACGTCCGCAACCTCTATGTCACCTTCCTGCTGTTCAGCTTCTATATCGCGGTCATCGTCTTCTCCACGGACGACGAACAACTGCTGCGCGAGACCGGCGCCACCCTGCCGCTGCTCGACATCGAGTTGCCGTTGCTGGGGTTCTATAGTTTTATCCCCTGGCTGGTGCTCTTCTTCCACGCTCACCTGCTGCTGCAGTTCTTCCAACTCTCGCGCAAGCTGTTCAATCTCGACGCCCTGTTGCTGAAGCTTCCCGAGGCGGAAGAACGCACCTATCGAGAGCTACCCTTTCCGCTCGTTTTCAGCTATGCGCTCATCGGCCGACACCACCCGGGCCTGATCCGCTTGATGCTGCGAGTCGTGGTCAAAGTGACCATGATTCTCTTGCCGATCCTGCTGCTGGCCGCCATTCAATGGCGGTTTCTGCCCTATCACAGTTTCTGGATCACCCTCGACCATCAGCTTGTCATAACCCTGGATCTGCTGCTCATCGCACTGTTCTGGCCGCGCCTGAGTTCTCGCTCCGGCCGCTGGCGAATTCGCTGGCCGACATCCAGATGGTTGCCGAGAAAGATCGGGAGGCTGATTCGTCCGAACCGGAGATGGCAGCGCAGGGGCGCGAGAGTACCACCAGCCTTGGCACTAATCTTTTTATCCGTCATATGGGGGCTAATGGTTCCGCCGGGAGGTGGAATCGAATGGATGATCGGTGAAAACCAACCGTGGATAAACTGGCTCTTTCAACGTAACCTGAATTTACGTGAGCGCGTATTAATGATAAAGGCCCCACCCGCCGAGGTGCTATACGCGACCCATATCGACACGGATGAAGAGCGCGCCGAGATCTGGAAAGACGTCGGTCAAGCACTGGACTTGCGACATCGCGATTTGCGGTATGCGGATTTATGGAGAGCGACGCTTTGGGATGTCGATCTCAGGGAGGCGCAACTGCAGGGGGCCGATCTCAGAGGGGCGCAACTGCAGGGGGCCGATCTCAGGGAGGCGCAACTGCAGGGGGCCGATCTCAGGGAGGCGCAACTGCAGGGGGCCGATCTCAGGTGGGCGCAACTGCAGGGGGCCGATCTCAGGGAGGCGCAACTGCAGGGGGCCGATCTCAGGTGGGCGCAACTGCAGGGGGCCTATCTCAGGTGGGCGCAACTGCAGGGGGGCGATCTCAGAT
>NZ_RHFJ01000112.1:0-2405 GCF_003718675.1 Marichromatium sp. AB32 | reverse complement strand
ACTTCTCCACCGAGGCCGAGCAGGAGGCGCTGGCCGAGCGCTTCGCCGCGCACGGGATCGGCGGCGAGCGCCTGGAGATCGGCTATCACTCCCCGCCGTGGGACGTGTTGCGGGGCATGGACATCGGGCTCGACTGCTTCCCGCACAACTCGGGGACGACGCTGCTCGAATCGCTCTACATGGGGGTGCCCTTCGTGACCCTGGCCGACCGGCCGAGTGTGGGCCGGATCGGGGCGATGATCCTCTCGGGGCTGGGTCGGGAGGAATGGATCGCCACGGACGAGGCCGACTACGTCGAGCGCGTGGTCGCGCTGGCCGCGGATCCCGAGGCGCTGGCGACGATCCGCGCCGGGTTGCGCGCGCAGATGGAGGCCAGCCCCTGGCGTGACGAGCAGGGGCAGGTGGCGCGGATCGAGGCCGCCTACCGGGCGATGTGGGAGCATTGGTGTGAGCCAGAACGAGGATAAGCGATTGCTGCTCCAAGCGGCCGCAGCACATCACCGTGCCGGTCGTCTGGACGTGGCCGAGTCCGTCTATCGCGCCGTGCTTGCGCTCGATCCCGCCGCCGCCGAGGCGCAGGAGGCGCTCGGTCGCTTGCATGAAGCACGGGGGAGAGAGGGGCGGCAGCGGTCTTCGGGACAGGCCGAGACCTGTCGTGCGGCGGCGCCTGCCGCCACGACCGGCGGGCATGCCCCTGTGCTGGCTGCATTGCAGGCCGGGCGCTTGGAGGAGGCCGAGGGGTACGCGCGCGCGCTGAGCGGTGACGATGCCTTCGGGTTGAAGGTGTTGGGTGCCTTGTTGGCCCGTCGGGGTGAGGTGCACGAGGCGCGCACGGTACTCGAGCGCGCACGGCGACTCACGCCAGATGATCCGGAGCTATTGAATAATCTGGGGCATGTCTGTCAGCGGCTTGGATTGATCGAGGACGCCGTCGCGCACTACCGACTGGCCCTCGGGATCGCCCCGGATCGTGCCGAGGTCTGGAACAATCTGGCGATGAGCCTACGTGAGCAAGGGGCCTTGGATGCGGCCCTGGAGTGCTGTGACCGGGCAGTCGCGCTCACCCTGGACTATGCCCGGGCTCACGATAACCGCGGCCTGCTGCTGCGTGAACTTGGACGTCCCGAGGCGGCCTTGCGCGCCCATGAACGCGCCCTCGAACTCCAACCAGGCTTCGTCGAGGCGTTGAGCAATCAGGGGCTGGCGCTCAAGGCGCTGGGACGGGTCGATGCGGCGTTGGTGAGCCAGCGCGAGGCGGTGCGGCTGCGGCCTGATGATGCCGATCTGTTGCTGAACCTCGGCGCTACCCTCAACGACCTTGGTCATCAGCGCGAGGCGTTACGTTGCTTCGATCGGGCATTGGAACGGGTGCCGGGGAAGGTCGAGGCGCACGGCAATCGAGGGTTGGTCTTGCATGCGTTGGGGATGCCGGAGGCCGCTGAGATCAGCTATCGCCGTGCCCTGGCCTTGAATCCGTGCAGCATCGAAGCACTCAACAATCTGGGAATCCTGCTTCATGAACTCGGACGGCGGGGCGAGGCCCTGCAGTGTCTGGATCAAGCGCTGACGCTTGACGAGGAGGATGTGAACGCTCATACCAACCGCGCCAATGTGCTCAAGGATCAGGGGCGATTGGAGGAGGCGCTCGATGCATTCGAGCACGCATGCATGCTCGATCCCGGGTTGACACAGGCCCGGTCCAACCTGCTGTTCACCCTGAACTATCACCCGGACCGTACGGCGCAGGAAATCTTCACCGCCTACCGGGATTACGACCGCCGCTACGGTGAGCCGGCGAGCGCGTATTGGCGTCCGTCCGATAACACGCGTGTGGCAGAGCGGCGGCTGCGCCTCGGTTATCTCTCGCCAGACTTCCGCTCCCACGCGATCCGCTACATGCTCGAGCCACTGCTCGAATGCCATGACCATGCGCAATTCGAGCTGTACGCCTATGCCGAGTTGGCGCGCGAGGATGCCCAGACCGCACGTTATCGCTCACTGGTCGATCACTGGGTGCCGACCCGTGGGCTGAGCGATGCCCAACTCGCCGAACGTATCCGTGCCGACGGCATCGACATCCTGGTCGACCTGGCCGGTCATACGGCGGGCAATCGGTTGGGGGCGTTTGCGCGCAAGCCGGCGCCGGTGTCGGTGAGTCTCTGGGTCGGTTATGGCTACACCTCGGGGTTGAGCGCGATCGACTACTTCCTGTGTGACGAGGTCCTGGTGCCGGAGGGTGCGGAGGAGTTGTTCAGCGAGCGGCCCTGGCGGATTGCCGCGCCCGCCGGCATGTATCGCCCGAGTGAGGGGATGGGGGCGGTGAACGTGTTGCCGGCGCTGGAGCGGGGATACATCACCTTCGGTACGCTGACCCGCGGGGTGCGTGTCAACCATCGCACCATCCG
>NZ_RHFJ01000111.1:0-2451 GCF_003718675.1 Marichromatium sp. AB32 | reverse complement strand
TCGACGAATACAACCTGCGCCGACCGCACGAGTCGCTCGGCGATCTTTCACCAATCGAGTTTCTTAACCGCCGCGGACATGCCGCAGTGTCTATTTATGGGATGGACCTAAAAAGGGGGAGTTGACATGGGGAGGCCGCCGAGCTGGAGTTCGACGAGCAGCAGCAGGTAGGGGCCGAGCAGGGCAAGCGAGGCCCGGCGGGCATGACGCGGGAGCGCGGCGCGGGTGGCGGGGGCGAGGTCGCGCAGGGCGGTGACGAGCCCGGCGCTGAGTCCGGCCCCGAGCGCGCGGGTGAGTACCGAGACGCCTTGGGAGACGCCGGAGACGAGCAGCACCTGAACCAGTTCGATCGCCAGTCCGAGGGCGAGCCCGAGCACCACGGCGGCGGCGCGGGTGCCGGGGCCGCGACGGTGACGGGCGAGGAGGATGCCGAGCGGCAACGCGGTGAGGATCTCGGCGAGGCCGTGGGCCAGGGCCCAGACCGTGCCCTGGTCGGAGACCGGCGCCCACAGCCAGCCGAGCCGTCCGGCGGCGGCCTCGGTAAATGGGTGTCCCTTTAACGCTTTGCGATCCGCGCCGCAATCCCGGTATGCGCACTCTCCTCCGGCGTCTCCGCGATCCCGGCCCGAATCGGGTTGAGATCGACATAGGCCATCACCGCCAGCAGCGCCGTCTCGTCGAGGATCGCCTGCGAACGAAAACGCCCCTCCCAGAACCGTCCTCGAACCCCATCCTCCCGATTCGCCGCCCGCGCGATCGACTCGTTCAACACCCGCATGAACCACGAGAGATCCGCCAGCCGCGCCCGGTAGGTCGCAACCAACCCTGCGACCACCTCCAGCTCCGCCTCGGTCATCCCGGCCCGCGTCGCAGGCGACAGAAACCGCTCCACCACCATCGGCCCCCGGAACAGACACCGCCAGCGCCGCAACACCTCGGCATCCGACCACCCCGCCGCCCGATCCGCATCGACCCGCACCACCAGATGCACGTGATTGCTCATCACCGCATAGGCCGCCACATCGATCGCGAACACCCCCGCGAGCTGACGCAACCGCAACTCCACCCACCCGCGCCGATGCTCGAAGCTCCGCCCGGTCAGCCGATCGAAGCCGCAGAGATACGCCCGGCGCACGCACCGCGTGACGACGTGATACCAGGGCGTATCAGACAAGGAGACGAGCGAGGCGCGGGGACGAGTCATGGGGCATCTCCGCTGGGGGTGTTGGAGGAAGCGTAGGAGAGGGCCTCAAGAGCGTCAACGGTAAATGGGTGTCCCTTTTATCTTTATCCCCTTTTATCCTCCGGGTGTCCCTTTTATCCTCTTTTATCCTTAATCGTTGTCAATCCAATGCAACCTGCGCCGACCGCAGGAATCGCTCGGCGATCTTTCACCAATCGAGTTTCTCAACCGTCGCGGATATGCCGCAGTGTCTATTTATGAATGGGCCTAAAAGGGGGGGTTCCTTCGGTGTCTCTGTTGCTTCTAAGTGTTTATTCTAGTAATTCGGAGTAATGCCAGCGAACACTTGATCTTTGAAAAGAGTTCGCTAGCATTGATTTTTCAGGGCGGCTGGATTTATTCGGTCAGCAAGTGGCTTTCTCTCTGCTCTTTTTCTCTGCTTGCTTTTTCTTTTATGATTTCCTCAGGAGATTTTGGCATGTCTTGCTGTTTGCAGCCTTTTTGCACCGAGACCGTTCTTAGTGCTTCGAATTCACCCTTCAGGGTGGAGTACTCTTGGGCTTCTGGCCCATCTCCGCCTTCCAGGAAGAAGAGGGCAGGCCAGAACAGGACCAGTCCTATCCCCATCTGCGCTGCATCGTTGTCTGCGGTCCTTTTGAGACTTTGATATAAGGTTACTGTTCTCTGGGAGACATGCTCCATTTCCATCTCTACTTGCTCGCAGTCATAGTCCTTGTACTTCAGGGGCGATACATATGCTGACCCAAGATCTTCCGGTGAAGTTGCACATCCAAAAGTTACTGTGGATACAGCTGCTGCAAAAACAATCCTTTTCATTCTTCTGCCTTGTTTTTTATTTTTCGGTTTTTTGTTCTAGCGCTTGAGTTCGTGCTGTTTCTTTATTCTTTTCCCTTTCTGTTGTTGATTCTTTCGCTCCGTGTGTTCATGCGTCATGAAATGGTCGGCTGTATTGCGTGTGGCAAAAAATGTGTTCAATAGGCACGACTTGATCGGTCGCTTCGGTCCCGTGCGTTTCCTCCGGAACAGCACAGCCCCAACCACTCCTCAATCACCCCCACCGATCCCGCACCCACCGAGACCGAACCACCCCCCATCCAATCCACGCCCCACCACCCCCAACCCAAACATTCGTCGGATCGACCCCCAACCCCATCACCAACCGCAGCCCCTCGACCGCGAACGCCAACCCGCCCCCGACGATTGCCGCAACCCAGCCACCCCAAGTGTACGCTCCCCATCGATCCGAG
>NZ_RHFJ01000110.1:0-3245 GCF_003718675.1 Marichromatium sp. AB32 | reverse complement strand
CGAGTTCGAGCGCCCGAGGGCCGGGTGAGACCCTGCCCCGGCGATCGCTCCAGCACGGGAACAGGGCATCGAGCGCGGCGGCGGCGAGATGGGGGCGGCTCTCGTCGCTGGGTGCCTGGACCAGGGGGCGGGCGAGGGGATCGACGGCACCCTGCGTGGCCCCGTCGATGTGGCTCCAGTCGCTGATCAGCCCGAGGTTGCACAGTCGGGTGAAGGCCTGCTCGGGCTCGCTGATGTCTGCGGCCTTGCCCACCGCGATGAATGCCGACAGCGGGATCGGCAGGCGCAGGTCGGCGTCGAACAGGGTGGCTGCGCTGAGCATGTGCGCCTGCTCTTCACTCAGGGCCTTGCGATATGTCTCGAAGGCCATGCGGCGGAAGAAGGCGAGGAGTGCGTTTTCGTCCTCGTCCTCCGGTCGCTCGCCGGTGCGGTGATAGTGCGCGATGGCGTTGAGTGCGGCCTCTGCGACGGCGGTTTCGCCGGCGAGAAGCGGGCGTAGCAGGTCCGCGAGTAGACCGGGATTCCCCTGGGCGAGGGTCTCGGCGCGCTGTTGGTGGGGTTGTGTCTGCTCCAATCTCTTGTGGTCGAGCGTGCTATGGCGGGCGAGCGCCGCTCGCTGTTTGTGGGTCTGGGCGCTGTCGAACGGCTGGAGTGCGATGCGTTCCAACCCTTCTGCGAGATTATTACTCCCTCGGTCGTCGGGCAGGGTGAAGCGGTAACGGCTGGTCAGCAGGAGTCGTGATGCGGTGCGGGCGCGCGCGAAGGCACCGAGGACGGCGCCGAGCATGACGCGATGATCGGCGCTGACCGGGGTGAGTGGTTGTTCGGGCGAGGGAGCGTCGAGGATACGTTCGAGGTCGTCGATGATCAGCAGCACCGGCTGGGTATCGAGCGGGCCTTCGAGGAGAGCTTCCAGGGCATCGCCGAGGATCTCGGGTTGCTCGGTGACGGCAGAGCGCCACTGTGTGCGCAATGCCTGACGATCGACGGGAGGTGTCTTTTCGATCAGTCGGTCGAAGACGGTCAGTGCATCGTAATGCTTGAAGATCACGCAGGTGGTCAGCTCGGTCATGCGGTTGGCGATGCGCGCGGCCAGACTCGATTTGCCGAGACAGCCCATGCCGTGAATCAGCAGACCCGCCGATGCTTCCTCGCGCAGGTGTCGCAGACCTTTTTGAAGCTGGCGGCGGCGACCAACGAAGAGACCGCGACCCGCGACCGGGATCTGTTCACGCTCTGGGTCGAGGAAGGCCCTGTCGTCGGCTTGGATGCGGGGATGCGCCGAGCCGGTCTTGTCGATCAGCGCGGTGCCGCCGGTTGCCCCCAGATAGACCCGTGCCAAGTGCCAGTGTCGCCCGTTGTGGGCGTCCGAGTCTTGCGCTGCGATTAGCTCGGCCCGGGCGTGGGCCGCCGCCTGGACGACGGAGCCGTAGTTGGCGAGCTGGGTGTAGAAGGCGCGGGCGAAGCGGATAGCGTCCTGGTCGTTGACCGAGCCGTCCCAGCCGAGGACGTTGGCGACGCCGGCACGGATGAATGCCTGGGTCAGCGGATCGTGCTCGGTTGGCCGACGGGCGCTGAGACAGGCCGAGAGAAAGATCAGCGGGATGCGCTCGGCGCCCCCCAGCGCCTGGATCAGTGTGCCGGCGGGGGGGAGGGCGAGTTCTCCCACCTCGTCCTCGAGCGCGAGGAGTGGCCGTTGTTGTTGATCGATGGTGCCGTGACAGGAGAGATGGAGGACCTCGTAGTCGCCCTCGCGCTGCATGCGTTGGCCGAGCTCCTGGGCGGTGCCGGTCTCTTCCACCAGCAGGTGGACCTGCAGTTTGTCGGTCGCCTTGAGGATGGCGGCCTCCTCGCCCTCGTAGTCGAGCGACTGCGCGCCTTCGGGGTCGGCGGCCATGAACATCATTCGAAGGTTGGAATGGCGTGGCGCGGGCGGTGCCGTGGCGGCGCGCCCGAGCCGCCGGGCGAGGTCGTAGCGTTGATTCTGGTCACCGGCGAGGTGGCTGCCGTCCGGGCCGGCCAGCAGCTCCCAGGGGGCGGCGAGCAGGGCCTTGCCGAGTGCCGTGTCGGCATCCTCGACCTGGATCTCCAGCGCCCGTGGTCCTTGACCGCGTGCCCAGGCCGAGGCCCAGCCGTTGGCATCGAGCCAGGCGAAGAGTTCTCGACCGATCGTGAGCAGGGAGGTGTCGTCACCCTGCTCGACCGCGCGGGCATAGCGCGCGGCCCAGTCGTTGAGTCGGGTCTCGGCCTCGCCGCCGTCGCGACGGAGTTCTTCGGGGCTGCTGCCGGGTGCGCGGCAGAAGAGCTCGCGACCGATGATCTGGATGGATGCCTGCATGGCGGGCCTGCTCCTTGCCGGGGACGGCACTGCGGGTGTCCAGTCGCCCGAGCATAACGCAACCGCGCGGGTTGGCGTAGCCCGTCGACCGCCTTCCACCCGCTTGCGCTATCATGGGGTTCGATCCCGTTCGTGTGCCGTTGTCGTCCGCTCCCCGTCTGCCGTGTCTTCCTTGTCCTCCGATCCCTCGGCGCTGGTGTTCCAGGCGCTGGTTCTGCCGTTGTTGTGGTGTCTGCCGCCGTTGCTGGTGTTGCTCGGCACGCGATTGCTGTTGCCGCGCTGGCGGGGCTGGCAGGGCGAGCGCATCGTCGGGCGGCGGCTCGAGGCGCTGTTCCCCGAGGTGCTGCACGGGGTGGTGTTGCCCGACGGGCGCGGCGGGTTGACCCAGATCGATCATCTGGCGCTGACCCCGCGCGGGTTGCTGGTGGTCGAGACCAAGCACTATCGCGGCGCCATCCAGGGCGCGGCCGAGGCGACGCACTGGGTGCAGCTGATCGGTCGGCGGCGCTATCCCTTCGTCAATCCGCTGCACCAGAACCGTCGTCATGTCCGCGCGGTGGAGGCGCTGGGGCTGGGCCAGCCGGTCCATGCGCGAGTGGTGTTCACCGATGGGGCGCGGTTTGTCGACGCGGTTCCGGCCGGGGTGTCGCGCTGCGCGACCCTGGCGCGCGATCTGGGCACCTTGCGTGGTGGTCGGGTGGGGCGTGCGAAGCAGGCGGCCTGGACACGGTTGCGGGGGCAGGTCCGACGCGGCTGGCTCGCGCGCTGGCGGCACCGGCGTCAGGTGGAGCGCCGCCACGGGCGCGACGACCGCACCCGGCTGGGCAAGGCGTTGCTCGGGGCGGCGGGCGCGTTGGCGGGGTTGTTGTGGTGGCGGGTGTGGGGGTCGGTCGGGCTGTGAGCCGGG
>NZ_RHFJ01000109.1:0-3252 GCF_003718675.1 Marichromatium sp. AB32 | reverse complement strand
GACAAGGGGCGGATGCGCGGGTTGATGACGCGCATGCCGGTGCGGGTGATCCTGCAGCCGCAGGTGGCGCTGCTCGGTGCGGCGCGCGCCTGGCAGGATGATCAGTCGCCCGGGCGGCCCGTCGTGGCAGCCGGGTGAGGTCAACGACGAGTGCGCGCCGCGAGCGCGCGTCACAGGAGAACAACCTTTGAGCCAGCAACTGAAGATCACCGGGATGAGCTGTCAGCACTGCGAGCGTCGCGTCCGCGAGGCGCTGGTCGCGGTCGCCGGGGTCGAGTCGGTGAGCATCGACCTCGAGGCCGGTCGCGCGCGGGTGGAGGGCGCGGTCGAGTCCGCCACCCTGATCGCCGCCGTGGAGGCTGCCGGCTACCAGGCCGAGCCCTGCTGAGTGCGCTCATCCGCGCGCCCGCCCGGGGCGCGCATCCTGCGCTAACACGTCTTTCAATACGCCCTCGCCAGTTCGTGCCGGCGGGGGCGTCGTTCGTCATGGAGAACCTGGAGAATCTGTCGTATGTCGAGTCGTGAACGGATCGGTGCCTGGATCGAGTCCGATCCCGTCCAGCGCGTGATCATCGCGCTGATCGTCCTCAACGCCGTCACCCTGGGGTTGCAGACCTCGCCGGCGTTGGTCGCCGGCTTCGGCGGCGTGCTGCACCTGATCGATCAGGCGGTGCTCGCGGTGTTCGTGGTCGAGATCCTGCTCAAGCTCTATGCGCGGGGGGTGCGCTTCTTCGCCAGTGGCTGGAACCTGTTCGACTTCACCGTGGTGGCCATCGCCCTGGTCCCGGCCAGCGGACCGCTGGCGGTGTTGCGCGCGCTGCGCGTGCTGCGGGTGCTGCGACTGATCTCGATGGCGCCGCGACTGCGCTTCGTGGTCGAGGCGTTGCTCAAGGCGCTGCCCGGGATCTCCTCGATCGCGCTGCTGATGCTGATCCTCTTCTACGTCTTCGCGGTGATGGCCACCGGGCTGTTCGGCGAGCGCTTCCCGGAGTGGTTCGGCGGGCTCGGCGCCTCCATGTACACCCTGTTTCAGGTGATGACCCTGGAGAGCTGGTCGATGGGGATCGTGCGTCCGGTGATGGCGGCCTATCCGCTGGCCTGGCTGTTCTTCATCCCCTTCATCCTCATCGCCACCTTCACCATGCTCAACCTGTTCATCGGCATCATCGTCGACACCATGCAGACACTGCACGATGCCCAGCACCAGGGGGTACGCGATGAGCTGGAGCGCTCGATGCACCGTGACAGCGTCCAGCTCGAGCACGAGCTGCAGGCGTTGCGCGCCGAGGTGCGCGCGCTGCGCGAGGCCTTGGGGCGCTGAGTCGGGCGGGGTGGTTCTGCTATGATCGGTCGCGACCGCGGGACGGATGTCCGCTGCGCGACCGCGCCGTCGGCATCATCAATGGGGATCGGATTCTCGTGCGAGGGGAGCGGATCGTGACACAGCCAGCGCGGCGCGCCAGCGACGCCCACTCTCCCGGTCTTGCGGGACCGGGCCGTCACTGGTTGGCGCTCCTGCTGCTCGGGTGGATGGCGCCGGTCATGGCGCTCGGGCTGAAGGTCGAGGTCAGCGGGCTCGAGGGCAAGGAGCGCGACAACGTCCTGGCGTTGCTCGACATCTATCAGGAGCGCGACGCCGCCGGGCTCGATCTGCCGCGGGTGCGCGCGCTGCACCGTCTCGCCCCGCAGCAGATCCGCGACGCCCTGGCTCCCTTCGGTCTGTATCGGGTGGCGATCGATGCCGCCCTCGAGCAGTCCGCCCCGCCCGACGGTCCCTGGCTGGCGCGCTATCGGGTGAGTCCCGGCGAACCGGTGCGCATCGGCGCCGTCGACTACCAGGTGCGCGGTCCCGGCGAGGACGATCCGGCCTTCCCCGAGCGCTTCCCGATGCAGCGCGGCGACGTGCTGCTGCACGCCGACTACGAGCGCGCCAAGTCGGAGCTGCGCTATGCCGCATCGGCCAACGGCTATCTCGACTACCGCCTGCCCCGTCACCAGGTGCTGGTCGACCCCGAGGCCGACAGCGCGGCGGTCCACTTCCATCTCGACACCGGTCCCCAGTACCACCTCGGTGAGGTGACCTTCAACCAGGACCTGCTCGATGACGGGTTGTTGCAGCGCTATCTGCGCTTCGCCCCGGGGGCGGTCTACGATCCCGATCTGCTGCTCGAGCTGCAGAGCAGGCTGCTCGGCAGCGAGTACTACAGCGAGGTCGAGATCGTGCCGCACAAGGAGGCGCGCGACGATGAGGGGCGTATCCCCATCGAGGTCATCGCCACCCGCAACAAGGCCAACAAGTATCGTCTCGGCGTCGGCTTCGCCACCGACAGCGGGCCGCGCTTCAGCATGGACTGGCGGCGGCGCTATCTCAATCGCTGGGGCCACAAGTTCCGCACCGAGCTGATCCTCTCGCCGCGTCACTCGGAATGGAACCTCGACTACCGTATCCCGGTCCAGGACCCGACCCGCGACTATCTCACCATCAGGCCGCAATCGGTCTATGACGATACCGCCAGTCGCAAGGGCTGGGTCCACACCGTGCAGTTCGCCCACTCGCGCCTCACCGGCGAGGGTTGGCGGCGCACCGGCGGGTTCGACTTCCGCTACGAGGACGTCGCCATCAACGACGCCCCGGCGCAACGCACCAGCGAGCTGGTGCCCAACATCTCCTGGTCGAAGACGGTCTCCGACGACCCGGTCAACACCAATCGCGGCTATCGCATCAAGTACACCCTGCTCGGCACCTTCGGCGGCGTGCTCGCCGAGCACTCCTATCTGAGCGGTCAGATCCAGTTCAAGTGGGTGCGCCGCTTCGCCGAGCGCTATCGGCTGATCGCCCGCACCGATCTCGGTGCCACCCTCGCCGATTCGGTCGACGACCTGCCGGCGAGCCGCCGCTTCTATGCCGGTGGCGATGCCTCGATCCGGGGCTGGGACTACGATGCCCTGGGCCCGATCGACCCGCTCACCGGTCAGACCGTCGGCGGGCGCTATCTCGCCGTCGGCAGCCTCGAGCTCGAGCGCGAGATCCACGGCCCCTGGAGCGCGGCGCTGTTCACCGACTTCGGTAACGCCTTCGATCCCGACTACGATCAGCAGCTCGCCTACAGCGCCGGGGTCGGGGTGCGCTGGGCCTCGCCGATCGGGCAGGTCCGGCTCGATCTCGCCTTTGCGCTCAGCAAGGACAACGACAACGGCGGCTGGCCCCCGGCGCGGCTGCACATCGTGATCGGTCCCGACCTATGAACGACG
>NZ_RHFJ01000010.1:0-85708 GCF_003718675.1 Marichromatium sp. AB32 | reverse complement strand
ATCTCGTCGAGCAGCAGCATGTCGGGGCTCGACAGCAACAGCCGGCACAGCGCCACGCGGCGGCGCTCGCCGCCGGAGAGCTTGGTGACGTCGGCCTCCCAGGGCGGCAGGCGCAGCGCCTCGGCGGCGACCTCGAGGGTGTGGTCGAGGTTGTGACCGCCGCTGGCCTCGAGCAGGTTCTCGAGCTCGGCCTGCTCCTGGGCGAGGGCGTCGAAGTCGGCGTCGGGTTCGGCATAGGCGGCATAGACCGCCTCGAGACGCTCGCTCGCCTGCTTGATGTGGGCGAGCGCCTCCTCGACGTTGCCGCGCACGTCCTTGTCGGGGTCGAGCTGGGGTTCCTGGGGCAGATAGCCGACCTTGATCCCCGGCTGCGGACGCGCCTCGCCCTCGATCTCGGTGTCGAGCCCGGCCATGATCTTGAGCAGGGTCGATTTGCCCGCGCCGTTGAGGCCGAGCACGCCGATCTTGGCGCCGGGGAAGAAGGACAGGGAGATGTCACGCAGGATGGTACGCTTGGGCGGCACGATCTTGCCGACCCGGTTCATCGTGTAAATGTACTGAGCCATGAGGTCCTTGCGGTCGTTGTCGAGAGTCGGGTGATGGTCCGGGCGCGGTGGGGCGCCCGGGCCGAGGTGTTGCGCCCCGGACGAGGCACTCATTCTGCGCTGGCACCCGGGAAAAGTCCAAGCGCAGACGACCGCTCGCGACCGCTGTCCCGAGGAGTGAACGCGATGGCAGTAGCAACCCCGCCGGTACTCGGCTTCGTCGCCCCCAGCGGCAGCGGCAAGACCACCCTGCTGTGTCGGCTGTTGCCGCTGCTGCGCGCGCGCGGGCTGCGGGTGGGCTGTCTCAAGCACGCTCATCACCGCTTCGACGTCGATCATCCCGGCAAGGACAGCTTCGAGCTGCGCGCGGCCGGCGCCGAGCAGGTGCTGGTGGCCTCGCGCCGGCGCTGGGCGCTGATGGTCGAGACTCCGGAGGCGGACGCCGATCCCGATCTCGACACCCTGCTCGCGCGGCTCGATCCGAGCGGTCTCGACCTGGTGCTGGTCGAGGGTTTCAAGCATGCCGACTATGCCAAGATCGAGGTCCATCGCAGCGCGCTCGGACTCGCGCCGCTCTATCCCGAGGACCCGGCGATCATCGCCGTGGCCAGCGACCGGCCATCGCTGACCGCCCCGGCGCCGCCCCGGCTCGCG
Organism: Marichromatium sp. AB32; assembly: GCF_003718675.1. Lineage (NCBI taxonomy): Bacteria > Pseudomonadati > Pseudomonadota > Gammaproteobacteria > Chromatiales > Chromatiaceae > Marichromatium > Marichromatium sp. AB32. Next base: position 84,509 of record NZ_RHFJ01000010.1, on the reverse strand, counting down.
CTCGACGACCCGGAGGCAATCGCCGGGTTCGTGCTCGAGTGGTTGGCCGGGCTGGGGGAGCGGTGAACGGGGCAGGTCGGGTCAGCGCAGGTACTGACGCGCGAACTCGGCGGTCGGCAGTGGACGGCTGAACAGATAGCCCTGGTAGGCGTCGCAGCCGGCCTGACGCAGGAAGTCGCGCTGGGCCTCGGTCTCGACGCCCTCGGCGAGCACCCGCAGGTTGAGGTTGCGTGCCATGGCGATGATGGTCGCGGCGATCTCGGCATCGTTGCGGTCCTCGGGGATGCCCTGGACGAAGCTCTTGTCGATCTTGAGCTTGTCGATCGGCAGCCGCTTGAGATAGGCCAGCGAGGAGTAACCGGTGCCGAAGTCGTCGATCGAGAGTGCGATGCCGAGCGCGCGCAACGCCTCGAGGATCTCCATCCCGCGTCGGTTGTGCTGCATGATGGTGCTCTCGGTGAGCTCCAGCTCGAGGCGTTCGGGGGAGAGACCGGAGGCGGTCAGCTCGCGATCGACATGGAGCGCCAGGTCGGGCTGGGCGAACTGGTGACTGGAGATGTTGACCGCCAGGGTCAGCGGCGGGGCGCCGGCGTCGATCCAGTCCTGGAGCTGGCGACAGGCGGTGGCCAGTACCCAGGCGCCGAGCGGGATGATCAGCCCGGTCTCCTCGGCCAGGGGGATGAAACGGTCGGGCGGGATCAGCTCGCCGTCCGGGGTCTCCCAGCGCACCAGCGCCTCGATCCCGGTGAGCCGGGTGGTGTGCATGTCGACCTGGGGCTGGTAGTGCAGTACCAGCTCCTCGCGCTCGAGCGCGCGCCTGAGGCGTGATTCGAGCGAGAGTCGCGCGTTGGCGGCGCGGGTGAGCGATTCGGTGTAGTAGCGGTAGGTATTGCGCCCCTGCGCCTTGGCCTGGTACATCACGGTGTCGGCGTTGCGCAGCAGTTGGGTGGTATCGGTGCCGTTTTCCGGGTAGAGGCTGATGCCGATGCTGGCGCCGAGATAGATCTCGCGTCCGCCGGAGAGACGGAAGGGCTCGGCCATCAGATCGATGATCTGCTGGGCGAGGTTGCCGGCCTCGTCGGGGCGCTCGATCGACTCGAGCAACAGCACGAACTCGTCGCCGCCGAGCCGCGCCAGGGTGTCCTCGGCGCGAATGCGCGCGCGCATCCGCGCGGCGACGGCCTGCAGCAGTTCGTCGCCGACCGGGTGGCCGAGGCTGTCGTTGACGTTCTTGAAGCGGTCAAGGTCGATGAACAGCACCGCGACCTTGCTGCGCTCGCGCTCGGCGCGGTGGATGGCGTGTTCCAGGCGCGAGAGCAGCAGCAGCCGGTTGGGCAGGTCGGTGAGCGCGTCATAGTGGGCGAGGTGTTCGAGCCGGGCCTCGGACTGCTTGACCTGACTGATGTCGGAGAAGATGCCGACATAGTTGGTGGTGGCGCCGCGCTCGTCACGCACCCGGCTGATGGTGAGCCAGGCGGGAAAGATCTCGCCGTTGCGCCGACGGTTCCAGATCTCGCCCTGCCAGTGTCCGGTCTGCAGGATCGAGGCCCACATCGCCTGGTAGAACTGACGTTCGTGTCGGCCTGATTTCAACAGGTTCGGGGCATGCCCCAGCGCCTCATCCTCGTGATAGCCGCTGATCTCGGTGAACGCCTGGTTGACCGCGATCAGCCGATCGCCTCTGGCGTTCGAGACCATGATCCCTTCATGGGTGTTGTCGAGTACCGCAGCGGCCAGCCGCAACCGCTCCTGATCGCGCAGCCGCTCGGTGATGTCCTGGCCGACGCCGGCGATACCGATCACCGCTCCCTGCTTGTCCCGCACCGGGACGCCGTTGTAGCGATAGCTGCGAATCCCATTGACGGTTCGGGTGCGTCCCTCGATTTCGCAATAGCCCTGTTCGAGCGCGGCCTGGATGGCGCGTCTGAGCCTGGGGGCATCGGTGTCGACGAACAGCCGCTCGATCGGCAGTTGGCGCAGGGCCTCGGCCGTATATCCGGTCTCGGCCTCGACGCGCTTGTTCCACCACAGCAGCCGGCCTTCGAGATCGACCATGTAGAGGGTGTCGCGTACTGCCTCGGTGATGGCGCGGCTCTCGCCATAGGCGCGCAGCAGTTCCTGTTGCGCGCGCTTGGGTTCGGTGATGTCGCGCACCGACTCGATGGCACCGACGATGACGCCCGCGCCGTCGCGCAGCGGCGAGGCCACCGAGCGCAGATAGATCCCCTGAGCCTGGCCGATATGGGTGTTGAAGACCTCGGCGGTGAGCTGGTCGCCCTCCAGGCGCTGGAGGTTTTGATAGTGCTCGGGGTGGTGGTCGTCGGGGGCGAGGATGAGGTCGACCAGCAGCGCGCGGCGCTCGCCGTAGAAGGCCTTGGCATAGGCCTGGTCGCCCTGGCCGATGATCTGCTGACTGGCGATCCCGGTCATGCGCTCGACGGCGAGGTTCCAGACGATCACCCGGCCCTGGGTGTCGATGGCGAAGGTGGCGTCGGGGAGGAAATTGATGATATCGGTCATGCGCCGCTCCGAGGCGCGCAGTGCCTCCTGGGCGCGGGCGCGCTCGGTGATGTGGCCGTATTCACGCAGCGCCCGTTCGAGCAGGCGGGGCATCTGGGTGAAGGTCTCGGGTGACTTGACCACATAGTCGAGTGCGCCGGCCTTCATCGCCTGTACCGCCATCTGCTCGTCGCCCTGACTGGTCATCACCAGCACCGGATAGCGGATGTCTTGCACCGCGCCGGGGAGCAGTTCGTAGGCCTTGCCGTCGACCAGGTTGAGGTCGGCGACCACCGCATCCGGTGGCTGCTGCGCGATCGCCTGCAGGGCCTCGGCCAGGGTCTGGGCCACGCGTGGATCGGCGAACTGCTCACTGTCCTCGAGCGCGCGCGCGACCGCCTCGGCATGCGCCGGGTCGTCCTCGACGATCAGCACGGAGATCGGTGTTGGGGGCATAGGATGTCAACCGGGATAGCGGTTCCAGGCCAGCCAGTAGTGCCCGAGCGAGTCGAACAGCCGGGCGAAGGCATCGTAGTCGGCCGGCTTCACCAGATAACTGCTGGCCTGGTTGGAATAGGCGCCCTGGACATCGGGGTCGGCCGCCGAGGTGGTCAGGACCACGACCGGGATGCGCCGGAGCTGATCGTCGGCCTTGATCCGACGCAGTACCTCGAGCCCCTCGACCTTGGGCAGACGCAGATCGAGGAGGATGAGGTCGGGACGTGGGCTGCTCTCGGGGTCGCTGAAGCGGCCCTGACGGAACAGGTAGTCGAGCGCGGCCTGACCGTCCTCGACATGTTCCAACCGCGCCGGTAGTGCATTGGACTCGAGTCCGCGTCGGGTGATCTCGGCGTGTGCCGGATCGTCCTCGACCAGCAGCACCGAGAGTGTCTGTTCTTGCATGGCCTCCTCCGTTGCGGTGCGCCGGCTCGGTCGCGCCGCTACTGTAGTACCGCTCAGCCGCCCGCGCCGAACTTGAACTGGCCGATGAGCTGGCGCAGCGTCTCGCTCAGCTGTGCCAGCTCCTGGCTGGCGGCGGCGGTGTGCTGGGCGTTGTCGGCCGACTCTTCCGAGAAGTCGGAGATCTTGATCACGCTGTGATCGATCTCGGAGGCCGCCGCCGCCTGCTCCTCGGCGGCGCTGGCGACATGGGTGTTCATGTCGCGGATGGTGGTGATGGCGCCGCCGATCTCGGCGATCGCCTCGTGCGCCTGGCCGGCCTGCTCCAGGGTCTCGCGGGTGAGATGCTCGCCGCGATCGATGGCGGTGACCGCCTCCTGAGCGACCGCCCGCAGGTTCTGGATCATCTGTTGGATCTCGGTGGTCGAGGCCTGGGTACGGCTGGCGAGGGTGTGGACCTCGTCTGCGACCACGGCGAAGCCGCGTCCCTGTTCGCCGGCGCGTGCCGCCTCGATCGCGGCGTTGAGTGCGAGCAGGTTGGTCTGCTCGGCGATGGCGCGGATCACGTCGAGCACGCCGCCGATCGAGACGCTCTCCTCGCTGAAGCGGCGTACCGCATCGGCGGCCTGGGCGATCTCTTGGGTGAGCGTCTGGTTGGACGCCTGCACCTTGTCGACCGTCTCGCCACCCTGGCGGGCGCTGTCGTCGGCGCTGAAGGCCGAGGCTGCTGCGTCCTCGGCGCTCTTGGCGATCTCCTTGATGGTGGCGGTCATCTCGGTGACCGCGGTGGCCACCTGCTGGATCGCGCCACGCTGGCGCTCGATGCCGTCGTTGTTGGACTGGGTGATGGTCGAGAGCTGCTCGGCGGCGGCGGCGATCTGTTCGGTGGCGCGGGCGACCGCGCCGATGGTGCGCTCGGTCTTGTCGGCGAACTCGTTGAAGCCCGCCGCCATGTCGGTGATCTCGTCGCGCCCACTGGTGTCGAGGCGCTGGGTGAGGTCGCCATCGCCCTTGGCGATCCGGTGCATCGCCCGCGCCGCCTCGCCGATCGGAACGGTGATCGAGCGCGAGGTCAGCGCGATCAAGGCCATGACCAGGAGCAGCATGGCCGTGCCTAGCCCCCCCATCAGCGTGGCGTGACGCCAGAAGGCGGTGTCGACGTCGTCGATGTAGATCCCGCTGGAGACGATCCAGCCCCAGGTCGGCTCGCGCTGGGCGAAGGTGAGTTTGGGTTCGGGATGCTCCGCGCCCGGCTTGGGCCAGACATAGTGCACCGAGCCGCGGCCATCGCGCTCGACCTGCTCAAGCAGCTCGGCGACGAAGCGCTTGCCGTTGGCGTCGGTCTGCTGGCGTCCGTCGTTGCCGACCAGCTCGGGTTTGATCGGGTGCATCAGCATGAAGCCGCGGCGATCACGTACCCAGAAATAGTTGTTACCGTCATAGCGCATCGTGCGCAGGGCCTCGAGCGCGCTGCGTTCGGCCTCTGCGCGGGGGAGTTCACCGGCCTCGGCGAGTCCCTGGTAGTGCTTGACGACGCTATGCGCGGTCTCGACCAGTTTCTGGACCTGGGTGAACTTCTCCTGCACCAGGATCGACCTCACCTCGAACAGTGCCAGCGCGACCCCGGCGATGATCCCGAACAGCACCAGGGCCGAGAGCATCAATAGACGCTGCTTGATGGTGAGTGACCGCATCAGCTTCATGCCTGTACCTCTGTCGTCTTGCGTGCGTTGCTATGCTTTGTCGTCAGTGAAGGAATCACTGGCGGGGTAATCGTTGCAAGGTGCCGTGGTCGTCGGCCGACCTGTCCGTCGACACCGTCGCCGTCTCGTGCCCTGCCTTAGGAATGGACGCAGGTGATGCCTTAATCAATCGTTCCCGTTCGGGAAATCATCGGCGGATGTCGACGGCTTCACCGAAATCCTCCGGCCCTGTGCACCCCCCTTGGCCGACTTGCAGCTGTCCCGTCAGCGCCGGCGTCGACACCCCAGTGGCCGGGGTGTGTCATCCCCGGCCTGTTGTCTCCAGCGAGGTGGATGGAATGGATAATGAACCCAGTTCGGCGTGTTGCATGGATGACGGCGTCGGTGCGGTGGTGGTCGACGAGGCGGGACGGATCTGTCAGGTCGATGCCGACTGGAGCGCATCGCTCGGTCTGTCGGTGGCGTCGCTGCTCGGTCGGACGCTCGATGTCCTGCTCGACCCACCGCCGTCCTGGGAGCTGCTGAGTGCGCCGCGCCCCTGGCGCGGCAAGCTGCGGCTGCGTCTCGGTGAGTCCGGTGGGCGGTGGTTTCGCGCGCACCTGGTGCCGGTGCTTGGTGCTGCAGGCCGGATGCACTGCTGTACCCTGATGTTCGAGCCGCTGCCGCCAGTACCGCCGAACGAAGGTGTCGAAGGAGGGAGTCGGGCACGGCTGCTCGAGTCGGTCGCCGACTCGGCCTCCGATGCCATCGTGGTCGCCAGGCTCGAGCGGCTGGAGGTGATCTATGCCAATCGCGCCGCCCATCTACTGTTCGGCTGTGACCCGGAGTCGCGCGACATGATCGGTCGCGCCGGAGGGTGCTTCTGGCCGGAGGACGGCCTCGCCATGCTCGAGGTGCTGCTGCCCGAGGCGCTCGCCGGTGGGTGGCGTGGCGAGCTGCGCCAGCGACGGCTCGATGGCAGCGAGTTTCTCGCCGACGCAACCATCTTCGCGCTGCCCAGCCCGATCGGGGCGCCCGAGCTGGTGGCCGGTATGTTGCGCGATCTCAGTGCGGGTCAGCGGGCGGAGCGTCAGCGGCGACTGACGCACTTCGCCCTGGAGCGCTCGGGGGACGAGGTCTTCCTGCTCGATTCCGAGGCGCGCTTCGTCTATGTCAATGAAAGCATGCATGAGACGCTCGGCCTGAGCCGCGAGCGGCTGTTGACCATGTCGGTGCCGGACATCGATCCGCTGTTCCCGCCGCAGCGATTGCAGGAGGTGTTTGCGCGATTGCTCGAGGAGTCGTCGATTCGACTCGAGACCATCCATCAGCGTGGTGATGGCTCTCGCTTCCCGGTGGAGATCCTCGCCAGTCATTTCGTTGTCGATGGCGAGCCTTACTACAGCTGCATCGGGCGCGATATATCCGAGCGCGTAGCGGCCAAGCGCGCGCTCGAGGAATCGCGGGAATATCTCGACACCCTGATCGATGTCTTGCCGGATGCGCTTTTCGCGATCGATGGCGAAGGCGTGGTGACCATCTGGAACCGGGCCATCGAGCAGATGTCCGGGGTGCCCAGGGAGCAGGTGCTGGGGAGAGCGGGGCGCGTCTATGCGACGGCCTTCTATGGTGAGCAGCGACCCATGCTGATCGACATGGTGTCGGCCGCCCCCGAGAAGTGTGAGGAGATCATGCGTTGCTACGACCATGTTCATCGCGACGGCGATGTGCTGCTGGCTCAGCTGCATCTGCCGCGGGTCTACGGTGGCCGCGGGGCCTATGTCTGGGGGAAGGCGGTGCCGTTGCGCGATACCGCTGGCAGGGTCTTCGGCGCGCTCGAGATCATCCGTGACATCTCCGAACTCAAGGAGGCCGAGCGGGCGCTGCGCCTGAGCGAGGCGCGCTTCCGCTCGGTGGTGAGCAATACCCCGGTGATGATCTTCGAGTTCGACGCCGACGGCGTCTTCCGGCTCTGCGAGGGCAGCGGCCTGGAGTCGCTGGGGCTCGAGCCCGGCGCCCTGGTCGGGCAATCGGTGGCCGGTTTTCTCGGTGCCGACTCCGGGGTCGAGACGCACATCGCCCGGGCGATCGGCGGCGACAAGGTACAGTTCACCGCCGCACTCGGTCGACAGGTGTTCGAGACCTACTTCAACCCGGTGCGCGATCCCGGTACCGACAGCGGGGTGTCGGTGATCGGGGTCGCGGTCGATGTCACCGAGCGCACCGAGCGCGAGGCCGAGCTGCGTCAGCGCACCGACGAGTTGACCCGCTTCACCTATACCGTCTCGCACGACCTCAAGAGCCCGCTGGTGACCATCCGCACCTTCCTCGGCTTTCTCGAACGCGACATCGCCGCCGGCGACGAGGCGCGCATCGCCAAGGACCTGGGGTTCGTGCGCAAGGCCTCGGAGCGGATGACGCGCTTGCTCGATGAGCTGCTGGAGTTGTCGCGCATCGGTCGGCTGGTCAACGACCCGACCGAGTTCAGTCTGCGCGAGGTGGTCGATGAGGTGCTCGAGTTGGTCGCCGGACGCATCGTCGAGCGCGGGGTCGAGGTGACGGTGAGCGATGCGCCGGCATGGATCCTGGGGGATCGCCCCCGCCTGACCGAGGTCTTCCTCAACCTGATCGACAATGCGGTCAAGTTCATGGGCGATCAGTCGGCGCCGCGTATCGAGATCGGACTCGAGAGGTTGGACGACGCGTTGGTGGTGGTCGTTGCCGACAACGGCAAGGGGATCGACCCGCGCCATCTGCACAAGGTCTTCGGGCTGTTCGAGCGCCTCGACCTCGAGGGGGACGGGACCGGCATCGGTCTGGCCCTGGTGCAGCGCATCGTCGAGGTCCACGGTGGGCGGATCTGGGCCGAATCACCGGGGCCCGGGCAGGGGGCGCGCTTCTGCTTCACCCTCGCCGGACTCGAGCTGCGCCCCGCCGGTTGAGCCTCAGCGCTGCCAGAAGGTGGGGGTGAGCAGCACCAGCAGGGTGAAGATCTCGAGCCGGCCGAGCAGCATGGCAAAGCAGAGGATCCACTTGGCCGGGTCGTAGATGTCGGCGAAGTGCGGGCCGACCATGGCCAGCCCTGGACCGAGGTTGTTGATACAGGCGGCGACCGCCGAGAAGGAGGTCAGCAGGTCGAGTCCGGTGGCCGCCAGCATCAGATACATCAGCACGAAGCAGGCGACATAGAGCGAGAAGAAGCCCCATACGGCATCGACCACCCGGTGATCGATGCTCTTGCCGCCGATGCGCACCGGGATCTGCGCGTTGGGGTGGATCAGGCGACCGATCTCGCGCACGCCCTGCTTGATCAGCAGCAGGAAGCGGATGACCTTGATGCCGCCGCCGGTGGAGCCGGCGCAGCCGCCGACGAAGCTGGTGAACAGCAGCAGGATCTGCAGGAAGGGCGGCCAGAAATAGAACTCGGCGGTGGCGAAGCCGGTGGTGGTCCCGATCGAGACGGCCTGGAACAACCCCTTGGTGAAGGCGTCGTCCCAGGTGATGAAGGTGTCGGTGCGATAGAGCGCGACCGTGGCGATGGCGGTCACCGTCACCATGATCAGCAGATAGAAGCGCCACTCGCTGTCGTGGAGATAGACCCCGAGGCTGTGGCGGTGTACCGCCACGAAGTGCAGCGCGAAGTTCATCCCCGCCAGCAGCATGAACACCACCGCGATCATCTCGATCAGGGTGCTGTCGAAGTGACCCATGCTGAGGTCATGGGTCGAGAAGCCGCCGATGGCCACGGTCGAGAAGGCGTGACCGATGGCATCGAACAGGGTCATGCCCGCGCCCCAGTAGGCCAGTGCGCAGGCCACCGTCATCCACAGATAGATGTACCACAGCGCCTTGGCCGTCTCGGTGATGCGCGGGGTGAGCTTGGAGTCCTTCATCGGTCCCGGCATCTCGGCGCGATAGAGCTGCATGCCGCCGATGCCGAGCATCGGCAGCACCGCGACGGCGAGCACGATGATCCCCATACCGCCGAGCCACTGCAGCTGCTGGCGATAGAAGAGGATCGACTTGGGCAGGTCGTCGAGTCCGACGATCACGGTCGCGCCGGTGGTGGTCAGCCCCGAGATCGACTCGAACACCGCGTCGGTCGGCGACAGTACCGGGTCGGGGGCGAGCAGGAAGGGCAGGGCGCCGGCCAGCCCCAGGGTGGTCCAGAACAGCACCACCACCAGGAAGCCGTCGCGCAGCCGCAGCACCGCCTGATACCGCATCACCGGGAGGAAGATCAGAAGTCCGGCGCTGAGCAGGATGGCGAAGGCGACCAGGAAGGGCCAGGCCTCACCGTCGGCATAGATCAGCTCCACGACCACCGGTGGCAGCATGGCGAAGCTGAACACCGCCAGCAGCAGGCCCAGCACCTTCTGTACCGCAGCGAACTTCATCATGGCGCTAGAGGAAGGTGACGCCGACCTGGAACAGACGCTCGACCTCGGGGATGCGGCGCTTGTCCTGGAGGAAGAGGATGACGTGGTCCTCGGACTGGATCCGGGTGTCGTGGTGGGCGATCAGCACCTGGTCGCCGCGCACCAGTGCGCCGATGCTCGCCCCCTTGGGCAGACGGATCTCGGCGATGGAGCGTCCGATCACCTTGCTCGAGGTCTCGTCGCCGTGGGCGATGGCCTCGATCGCCTCGGCCGCCCCGCGGCGCAGCGAGTGCACCATCACCACGTCGCCGCGGCGCACGTGCTTGAGCAGGCTGCCGATGGTCGCCTGCTGCGGCGAGATGGCGACATCGATCGCTCCCGACTGCACCAGGTCGACATAGGAGGGGCGGTTGATCAGCGCCATCACCTTGCGCGCGCCGAGGCGCTTGGCGAGCATCGCCGAGAGGATGTTGGCCTCGTCGTCGTCGGTCACCGCGCAGAACACGTCGGTGCTCTCGATGTTCTCCTCGAGCAGCAGGTCCTGGTCGGCGGCGTCGCCGTGGAGCACGATGGTCTTCTCCAGGTCCTCGGCGATGTGCTTGCAGCGCTTCAGGTCACGCTCGATGATCTTCACCCGGAAGCTGCGCTCGAGCGCGCCGGCCAGCCGCGTGCCGATGTTGCCGCCGCCGGCGATGATCATCCGTCGGTAGGTCTTGTCGAGCCGGCGCAGCTCGCCCATCACCGCGCGGATGTGTTCGGGGGCGGCGACGAAGAAGACCTCGTCGTCGACCTCGATGACGGTGTCGCCCTCGGGCTGGATGGCGCGGTCCTGGCGATAGATCGCCGCCACCCGCGCCTCGATGTTGGGCATGCGCTGGTGCAGGGTGCGCAGCTCCTGACCGACCAGCGGGCCGCCGTAATAGGCCTTGACCGCCACCAGACGGATGCGCCCGCCGGCGAAGTCGAGCACCTGCAGGGTGCCGGGGTTCTCGATCAGACGGATGATGTAGTCGGTGACCAGCGCCTCGGGGCTGATCGCGACATCGATCGGCAGCGCGTCGGTGCCGAACAGTCGCGGCTGGTCGAGGAAGCTCTGGGCGCGCACCCGGGCGATCTTGGTCGGGGTGTGGAACAGGGTGTAGGCGACCTGACAGGCGACCATGTTGGTCTCGTCGCTGTTGGTCACCGCGATGATCATGTCGGCGTCCTCGGCGCCGGCGCGTGCGAGCACGTCGGGGTGGGCGCCGTGACCGTAGACGGTGCGCAGGTCGAAGCGGTCCTGCAGCTCGCGCAGCAGCGCCGGGTTGTGATCGACCACGGTGATGTCGTTGGCCTCGCTGACCAGGTTCGCCGCCACCGAGGTGCCGACCTGGCCGGCGCCGAGGATGATGATCTTCATGCCGCGCTCGGCCCTCGGTCGGGCGCCAGCGGCCAGCTGCCAGCTGCCAGCCACCAGCGGTCAGTCGCCAGTGGCCAGCCTCCAGTCGCCAGCTTCCAGCGGTCAGTCGCCAGTGGCCAGCCTCCAGTCGCCAGCTTCCAGCGGTCTGTCGGTCCCGGGCGCCGTGGCGCGCGCGCCGCCGCCCCGCGGCTGGTGGCCGAGCGCTGGTGGCTGGCAGCTGGTGGCTGGTCGCTGGCCGCTGGCTGCTCGATCCTCATCGCCGTTCCTTGATCTCGATGCCGAGCGAGCGCAGCTTGCGATAGAGATGGGTGCGCTCCATCCCCGCCTCCTTGGCCATCTTGCTGACGTTGCCGCCGTGCTTCTCGAGCTGGTAGTCGAGATAGGCCTTCTCGAACTGCTCGCGCGCCTGACGCAGCGGCTGGTCGAAGGAGACCAGCCCCTCGAGCGCCTGGGCCTGCACCGGTGGCGGCGCGCCGAGCGCGCTCTCGACCTCCTTCTGGCTGATCTCGTCGCCGGCGCCGAGGATCAGCACCCGCTGCACCAGATTCTTCAGCTCGCGCACGTTGCCCGGCCAGGTGTAGTTGCGCAGGAAGTTCTGCGCGCCGACGCTGAAGCGCCGATAGGGCAGTTTCTCGTGGGTGGCGAAGTAGTCGAGATAGAAGTTGAGCAGGTCGGGGACGTCCTCGGCGTGCTCGCGCAGCGGCGGGACGTGCAGCGGCACCACGTTGAGATGATAGAAGAGGTCCTCGCGGAAGCGCCCGGCCTGGACCTCTTCCTCGAGGTTGCGCTGGGTGACGGCGATGATGCGCACGTCGATGCGCACCGGTTCGCTGCCGCCGATGCGCAGGAAGGAGCCGCTGTCGAGCGCGCCGAGGAGCTTGGCCTGGGCGTCGAGCTCCATGTCGGCGACCTCGTCGAGCAACAGGGTGCCGCCGGCGGCCTTCTCCAGGCTGCCGTAGTGGATGTGCTCGCCCTCCTCGGTGCCGAACAGCTCGCGTGCGGCGTTGCCGCCGGCCAGGGTGGAGACGCTGAGATCGACGAAGGGGCGCTCGCGTCGCGCGCTCTGCGAGTGCAGATAGCGGGCGAAGGTCTCGCGACCGCTGCCGGCGTCGCCGGTGATCAGCACCCAGGTATCGTGCTGGGCGATGCGCTTGACCTGTTCGCGCAGCCGCAGCATCGCCGCGCTGCGCCCGACCGGCTCGTGGACCAGCGGGGTGCGGCGCTTGAGCCCGATGTTCTCCTGATGGAGCTTGTCGGCCTCGAGCGCGCGCTCGACGGTGAGCAGCAGCTTGGCCATCGACAGCGGCTTCTCGAGGAAGTCGTAGGCGCCGAGCCGGGTGGCCTCGACGGCGGTCTCGACGGTGCCGTGCCCGGACATCATGATCACCGGGCAGGGCAGGCTGTCCTCCTCGGCCCACTCCTTGAGCAGGGTGATGCCGTCGAGGTCGGGCATCCAGATGTCGAGCAGGATCAGGTCGGGACGACGGTCGCGCAGCGCATGTCGGGCCGCCTCGCCATTCTCGGCGCCGGCCACGGTGTAGCCCTCGTCCTCGAGAATGTCCTGGACCAGGCCGCGGATGTCGGGCTCGTCGTCCACGACCAAGATATGGGTTGCACTCATGTCTCTGTGTGTGTTCCTCGCGCTTGAGCGTCCCGGCCGGGGGGCTGCCAGACGGGCAGTCGGATCTCGATCCGAGCGCCGGAACCGGTGTTTTCGACGACGATGATACCGCCGTGTTCCTCGATTATCCTCTTGACGATCGCCAGCCCCAGTCCGGTGCCCTTGGCCTTGGTGGTGACATAGGGCTCGAACAGTCGCTCCATCAGGTGAGGCTCGAAGCCTGGACCGTTGTCGCTGATCTCGAGCCAGACGCCATGCTGCTCGCCCGTCTCGCGCACCCCGGTGGCGACGCGGATGCGGCCATCGGGGTTGCCTTCGAGCGCCTCCTGGGCGTTCTTGATCAGGTTGTGCAGTACCTGGCGCAGGCGCAGCGCATCACCGTTGATCTGGTGCTCGTCGGCGCCGAGCGCGACCTGCAGTGCGCCGGCCCCGGCGCTGCGATAGAGGTCCAGCACCTCGCGCACCAGACGGTCGAACACCAGCGGCTCGGGGCGCAGCTGCGGCGAGCGGGCGTAGTCCGAGAAGTCGTTGACCATCGCCTTCATCGCCTCGACCTGCTGGATGATGGTGTGGGTGGCGCGGTCGATGACCCGGGCGTCGGCCTCCTCGGCCTTGCGCAGCAGCTTGTGGCGCAGCCGCTCGGCGGAGAGCTGGATCGGGGTCAGCGGGTTCTTGATCTCGTGCGCCAGACGCCGCGCCACCTCGCCCCAGGCCGCCTCGCGCTGGGCGGTGATCAGCGAGGTGATGTCGTCGAACACCACCACGTGCCCGGGGGCCTCGTCGTCGCCGCCGGGCAGTGGGCTGCCGCGACACATCAACGTCTGGCTGCCCTCCTGGCGCTGCAGCTGTACCTCGGCGCGCCAGGCCTGGCCGCTCGCGACCTGTTGGCGCACGGTCTCGGTCCAGGGGCTGAGCCAGGGATGGTATGCGGCGATCTGGTCGAGATCCACCGCCGAGGCCTCGGCGATCTCGAGGTCGAGGATCGCGCGTGCGGCCGGGTTGGCGGTGCGCAGGCGGTGCTCGGCATCGAGCGCCGCGACCCCGGAGGAGAGCCGACCGAGCACCGTCTCGAGATAGTTGCGCTGGGTCTCGACGGCCTGCTGGCTGCGCTCGGCCGCGTCGCGGGCGCGGGCGATGCGCCGCGACATGGCGTTGAACGAGGCGACCAGGAAGGCCAGCTCGTCGTCGTGACGTGGCAGCGGGATCTGCTGGCCGTAGTCGCCCTCGGCGATGGCGCGGCTGGCGCGGGCGATGTCGGCCACCGGGGCGACCAGTCGCCGCGCGGTGTGGAAGGCGACGATCAACGCCGCCATCAGGCTGAACAGCAGCACCAGCGAGAGCGTCAGCGAGAAGCTCAACTTGAGCGAGTTGCGCAGATAGGCCAGCTCGGTATAGCGGTTGTAGGCCGCCTCGAGCTGATCGGAGAGCTCACCGATACGCGCCGAGGTGGGGAAGATCGCCTGCATCTGCATCGGTCGCCCGAGCGGGTCGTTGACCAGCACCCGCACCACCAGATCGGCGCCCGGCACCGAGTCGAGTCCGACGTAGTTGTTGCCCGCGCGCACGCTCTGCTGGATCTCGCGCTCGGCGTGGTTGGGCACCAGCTTGGTCGGGTCCTCGCTGGCGTTGGCCAGCACCTGGCCGTTGCCGCCGTAGACGGTCAGCTCGATCGCCCCGGCCTGGCGGCGCAGGCTGTCGAGGCTCAGCGCGATCGCCGTCGAGGAGCGATCCTCGATGCTCACCAGCAGCTGTTCGGTGTATTTGCTCAGTACCCGCTGGTTGAGGTCGAGCGAGGCCTGGTTGAGCACCAGGGCGTCTTCCATCGCCTGGCCGATCTCGACGTCGAACCAGCTGTCGATGCCGCGCAGCAGGAAGCCCAGGGAGAAGTAGTAGACGGTGCCCACCGGCAGCAGCGAGAGGACCGCGAACAGCGCCACGATCCGTGCCGTCAGACGCGACCCGGCGGCCTGCTGGCGATAGCGCCGGACCAGGCGGACGACGTTGAAGCCGACCAGCAGCGCTAGCATCCCGAGCCCGGCGAGCACCACGAACAGCAGCGGTACGAAGGCCCGGCTGAGCGCCTCGGAGTTGGCCACCGAGTCGCGCATCAGCACCAGCACCACGAACAGCGCGGCGATCAGGATCGCCACCGGCAGGGTGCCGAGCCCGAGTCCGCGCAGTCGACTCACGGTTGCAGTGGCCATTTGGTCCACCCGCTCGAGAGTTTCCAGGCCGGTTTGAGGTAGGCCATCGGGCGCAGCGGCAGCGGTAACGCCTCGATCTCCAGGGTGGTGCGCAGCTGCACCTCGTAGTCGCTGTCGGGAGCGAGTCGCGCGGCGCCGAGCAGCCGCAGGTCGATGAGTTCGCCGAGCGCGCGCAGCGCCGCCTCGCGCGAGACGAAGCTGCGCCCCTCGGTGTCGGGCAGGGTGTAGACCTGATAGCGCTCGGAGAGCGGCTTGTAGCGGATGACGCGGCGCAGCTGGAGGTCGGCGAGGCTGTCCTCCCACAGCCAGGCGCCGCTGCGGCGGACCTGGATGTGGATCAACACCGTCAGCGGTACGCCGTTGTCGAGCGCCTCGAGCGCCTCGGCGCTGAAGCCGTAGTCGATCTCGGCGCTGAGACGGTAGCCGCGGTCGTCGTCGAGTCGGGTGTCGAGACGCTGTACCCGGAAGTCATCGCCGGCGATCGCCAGCGAGACCCAGGCGAGCAGGAGACCGAGGACCAGAGCCGTCGATGGGGTACGCAGGCGCCGTGCCCTCATGAGGCCGGTTTCTCGAGCAGGGCGTAATAGAAGCCGTCACTGCCGCCGCTGCTGGGTAGCAGCTGTCGACCATGGGGTCGGGCGACGCCGGGGGCACCGGGCAGCGGACACTCGCGGACCTCGGGGTGACGCTCGAGGAAGGCGGCGATCTGGCGATGGTTCTCGTCGCCGAGCAGCGAGCAGGTGGCGTAGAGCAGCCGGCCGCCGGGGGCGAGCAGCGGCCAGATCGCCTCGAGGATGGCGCGCTGCTGGTCGCAGAGCGCGGCGATGTCCTCGGCGCGCCGCAGCCACTTGATGTCGGGATGGCGGCGGATCACCCCGGTGGCCGAGCAGGGTACGTCGAGCAGGATGCGCTCGAAGCCGGTCGCGGCCCAGTCGCCCTCGGGGCGGGCGGCGTCGGCCTCGACCAGGGTCGCGCGCAGTCCGAGTCGGTCGAGCAGCGTGGCGACCGACTGCAGCCGCTCGCCGTCGACGTCGAGCGCGGTCAGCGTCAGTTCGCCGCCGGCGCGCTCGAGGATCGCTGCGCTCTTGCCCCCGGGCGCGGCGCAGGCGTCGAGCACCCGCATCCCGGGCGCGGCCTCGAGCAGCTCGGCGGCGAGCTGGGCGCCGGCGTCCTGTACCGACACCCGCCCCTCGGCGAAGCCCGGCAGACGTTCGGTCGGGCGCGCGTGGGCGAGGGTCAGGCCGTGTGGACAGCCGGCGACGGGCGCGGCATCGACCCCTTCGGCGGCGAGTTCGGCGAGATAGTCGGCGCGGGTGCCGCGCAGCGGGTTGACCCGCAGGGTCATCGGCGCGCGGGTGTCGCTGGCGGTGATGATTTGCTCCCAGTCGTCGGGCCAATCGCGGCGCAGCTGCTCGCGTAGCCACTCGGGCACCGGCCAGCGCACCCGGGGGTCGTGCTCGATCGCCGCGAGCAGGCTCTCGCGTTCGCGCAGGAAGCGGCGCAGCAGGGCGTTGACCAGCCCGGCCTTGCCCGGTCGCGAGAGTTGGCGGGTGGCCTCGACCGTGGCCGCGACCGCGGCGTGCGGCGGGGTCTTCATCGCGGTGAGCTGATAGAGCCCGATCAGGATCAGCGCCTGGAGCTCGGCCTCGCGCTTGGGCAGCGGACGATGCAGCAGCTGCCCGGCGAGTGCCTCGAGCCGTGGCAGGGTGCGCAGTGCGCCATAGGTCATCTCCTGGACCAGGGCGCGATCGGCGGCCTGGTCCGGCAGTCGCAGCCGTTGCAGCACCCGGGTGAGCGACTGACCGCGATCACGGACCTGGTGCAGCGCGCGCGCTGCGGTGGCGCGCGCGGCGGCGCCGCTGCCGTCGGGACGGGGGGCGGAGCGGGGATCAGCCAAGCAGGACACCCTCGAGATTGCGGGCGTTGATGAAGGCGGCGGCCTCCATCGGGCGCTTGCCGGAGGGCTGGAGCCGGGTGATGCAGAGCAGCCCCTCGCCGGTGGCGACACGGATGCCGTGCTTGTCGGCGCCGACGACGCGACCGGGTTCGGCGGTGGTGGCCTCATCCAGCGCGCGGGCGCCCCAGACCCTGAGCTGCTCGTCATCGAGCCGGGTATGGGCGACCGGCCAGGGATCGAAGGCGCGGACCTGACGCTCGATCGCCACGGCCGGGGCGCTCCAGTCGATCAGCGCCTCGTCCTTGGTGAGCTTGTGGGCATAGGTCGCGGCGGCATCGTCCTGGGTCTCCGCCGGGCGGCTGCCGTCGGCGATCCCGGGCAGGGCCTCGACCAGGGCGCGCGCGCCGAGTTCGGCGAGCCGGTCGTGGAGGCTGCCGCCGGTCTCGTCGGCGGCGAGCGTGGTCTCGAGCCGATGGTAGACCGGGCCGGTGTCGAGTCCGGCTTCCATCTGCATGATGCAGACCCCACTGGTGGGGTCGCCGGCGAGCACCGCGCGCTGGATCGGCGCTGCGCCGCGCCAGCGCGGCAGCAGCGAGGCGTGGACATTGACGCAGCCCAGGCGCGGCGCATCGAGCACCGCTTGGGGCAGCAGCAGGCCGTAGGCGACCACCACCATCAGGTCGGCCTCGAGCGCGGCCAGCTCGGCGACCGCCGCCGGGTCGCGCTTGAGGCTCTGGGGCTGATGGACGGGGATCGCGTGTTCGAGCGCGAGCTGTTTGACCGGGCTGGCCTGGAGCTTGCGCCCGCGTCCGGCGGGGCGATCGGGCTGGGTGTAGACGCCGACCACCTGGTGGCCCGCGGCGATCAGCGCGGCGAGGCTCGGACAGGCGAAGTCGGGCGTTCCGGCGAAGATGATTCGCAGTGCACGCATGGGAGAATCGGTCTGGGTCTGGGTTGATGTCGAGGCGACGGCTGGGGACGTCGGCATCAGATCGCGGTCCGGTGCGCCGTCTCGGCGGCACCGTGGTGGCGCTTGCTGACCTTCTCGAGCTTGCGGCGGATGCGCTGGCGCTTGAGCGTGGAGATATGATCGACGAACAGCTTGCCGTCGAGATGGTCGAGTTCGTGCTGGATGCACACCGCCAGCAGGCCCTCGGCCGCGAGGGTGAAGGGTTTGCCGTCGCGGTCGAGCGCCTTGATCCGGACCCGCTCTGCACGGATGACCGGTTCGTAGAACCCGGGCACCGACAGGCAGCCTTCCTCCATCTGCTCCTCACCCTCGCGCTCGAGGATCTCCGGGTTGATCAGACACAGCGGCTGGTCATGATCCTCGGAGATGTCGATCACCACGATGCGCTTGTGAACATTGACCTGGGTGGCGGCGAGTCCGATTCCCGGAGCGGCGTACATGGTCTCGAGCATGTCGTCGATCAGCCGACGCACGGCATCGTCGACCTGGTCGACCGGTTTTGCTGCCTTGCGCAGCCGGGGATCGGGGAAGGTGAGGATTTCGAGCATGGCCATGGTTCGTTGAGTGTCAGGTCCGCGAGTGGAAGAGGGCGCCTGGACTGCGCTACTATCGGAATCAATACTATACCCCGTATTGGGGGCGGGTGAATCCCGTTTCGACCGTCACGGAGGGTCCATGCGCGCTCCCCGCTCGCTTCGTGTGCTGGCACCGCTGTTGCTCGTGCTCCTTGTCCCCGCGCCGACACGCGCCGAGGTGACGCTTGCCCCCGATGCCCCCGCCCGCTACGTGGTGCGCTCGGGCGACACCCTGTGGGACATCGCCGGGCGCTTCCTCCGCGACCCCTGGCGCTGGCATGCGCTGTGGCGCGCCAACCCCGGGATCACCAACCCCGATCTGATCTACCCCGGCGACTTGCTCGAACTCGTCGAGGTCAACGGCGCGGCGCAGTTGCAGCTGACCCGCGGGGGCGGTGACCGGACCCTCGGCTATCAGGACGGGATGCGCGTGGTCAAGCGCTCGCCCCAGGCCCGCGTGACCTCGCTCGAGGATGCCGTGCCGGTGATCCCGATCGCCTCGATCGCCCCCTTCCTCACCCAGCCGCTGGTGGCCGACTCCGATCAGGTCGAGCGCGCGCCCTACGTGGTCGGCTTCCCCGACGAGCACCTCGTCGTCGGCACCTTCGACTCGATCTATGTGCGCCGGCTCGCCCAGACCGACTCCTCGCGCTACCAGGTGGTGCGCCCGGGCAAGGCGCTGCGCGACCCCGACTCCAATGAGCTGCTCGGCTACGAGGTCGAGTTCGTCGCCACCGCCGCGCTCGAGCGCCCGGGCGACCCGGCCAAGCTGCGTATCGCCCGCGCCGAGCGGGAGGTCGCGATCGGCGACCGGGTGATCCCGGCCGAGCAGGAGCGCTCGCTCGAGAACTTCTATCCCGAGCCAGGCCCCGCCGGGGTCCGTGGGCGCATCCTCTCGGTGCTCAAGGGGGTGTCGCAGATCGGTCAGTTCGATGTCGTGATCCTGAACAAGGGGGAGCGTGACGGTATCGAGGCAGGCCATGTGTTCGAGGTCTTCATCGGCGGCGAGACGGCGCCGGATCAGGTGCGTCGGGGCGGCTTCGACTGGAACTGGCGCGACGACTCCCCGCTCGACAGCGATTTCTGGTTCGGTGATTTCTCCTTCGAGGGGTGGCGCGCCGATCCGCCCGGAGAGGACGGCATGCCGCTGCACGCCGACATGCGTCGTGACCGCGACACCTATCTCCGACCCTATGAACGGGCGGGCGTGTTGATGGTGTTCCGCGTCTTCGATCGGGTTAGCTTTGCGCTGGTGCTCGAGGCCTACCGCGCCATGGCGGTCGGCGACCGGGTCGCCCCGCCGCCGGCCTGAGCGAGGTGGCGTTGAGGCACGAGGCGCTCGAGCCCTGGCTGGCCCTGGTCAATGCCCCCGGGATCGGTCCGCGGACTGCCGCCCAGTTGCTCGAGCGCTACGGCGATGCGGAGGCGATCCTCGCCCAGCCCGCGCGCCAGCTCACCGCTGCCGGGCTGCGCCCGGAGACGGTCGCGGCACTCGCCAGTCCGGCGCGCGAGCCGATCGAGCGGGTGCTGCACTGGGTCGAGCAGCCGGGGGCCTGGGTGCTCACCCGCAACGATCCGCGCTATCCGCGGCGTCTCGCCCAGCTCGACGACGCCCCGCCGCTGCTCTACGTACGCGGCGATCCGACACTGCTCGCCGAACCCCAGGTCGCCGTCGTCGGCAGCCGCAACCCGACCCCGGGCGGCGCCGAACTCACCCATGCCTTCGCCCGCGAGCTGGCCGGTTACGGGTTGGTGGTGACCAGCGGGTTGGCCAGCGGGGTCGATGCCGCCGCCCATCTCGGCGCGCTCGAGCGCGGGCGCACCATCGCGGTGCTCGGCACCGGGCCGGACCGGGTCTATCCGGCCGCGCATCGCGAGCTGGCCCACCGCATCGCCGCCAACGGCGCCCTGGTCAGCGAGTTCCCGCCCGGGGTCGAGCCGCTGGCGCGCAACTTCCCCAGGCGCAATCGTCTGATCAGCGGTCTGTCGCTGGGCGTGCTGGTCACCGAAGCGGCGCTCAAGAGCGGTTCGCTGATCACCGCGCGACTCGCCCTCGAACAGGGGCGCGAGGTGTTCGCGGTGCCGGGCTCGGTGCGCAACCCGCTGGCGCGCGGCTGTCACGCGCTGATCCGCGATGGCGCGCGGCTGGTCGAGGAGGCCCAGGAGGTGCTCGTCGAACTCGCGCCCCAGCTGCGTGCGCTGATCGATCCGGTGCCCGCCGGGGCGCAGCCGGGACCGGCCACCCCGAACGGGCTGGATGACACCGCCACGCGGGTGCTCGAGGCGATGGGTGAGGATCCGGTCGCCCCCGACGAGCTGAGCGCCCGCACCGGATTGCCGGCACAGCAGATCCTCTCGACCTTGTTGGTCCTGGAACTGGACGCTCATGTATCATCGCTGCCGGGTGGTCGCTATTGTCGTCGCGGCGTCGCCGAGCGCGGTGACGCGCCGCCGTCCGTGTAAGCGACGCGTCGCGAGGCCAGTGACGACCCCCAGGGCGCATCCAGGCGCCGCTTCCCGCCAGTCGCCCGGCTGGCGCCGCCCACGAGGTTGGCTGATGTTCGAAAACATGGTCGATGTTCTGATCTATCTCTACGAGAATTATATGGACGGTGGGGAGCGCGCCCCCATCGACTCGCACGTGCTCGAGGATGAACTTTCCGAGGCAGGCTTCAACAGCGACGAGATCGAGCAGGCGCTGCGCTGGCTCGACGAGTTGGCCGACGAAGTCGAGGCCCCGCAGTATGCGCCGCAGGACCTGGGCCACGCGGCCGGTTCGCTCCGTGTCTATGCCGAGCAGGAGTGTGTCAAGCTCAGTGCCGAGGCGCGCGGTTTCCTGCTGGCGCTGGAGCAGAACGGGATCCTCGACCCGCTCGGCCGGGAGCTGGTGATCGACCGTCTCTTGGCGACCCATCTGCCGCAGGTGACGGCCGATGAGGTCAAGTGGGTGGTGCTGCTGGTGTTGCTGAACCGACCCGGTCAGGAGGACGCCTTCAGTCAGATGGAGGAGATGGTCTACGATGGGGGGCAGGCCTACCTACACTGAGGATCAGCGCACCGGATCGGACCCGGTGCCGATCGCCGCATGCGCTCTGGCCCCCTTGTGGGGACTCCGAGCGCACCGCTAAACTGCCCGCATTCCGCGCCGGACCTGGCCCCTGCGTCGGAGGCTCTCCGCGCCGCCCGTGTCCGTCTGCGCCGTCCCGTCGTGCTCCTGCGCGGCAGTGGCGGTGTCACCTCCACCACCTTGACCCGATGACCTGTATCCCGGCAGGCTTCAGTCACACCCACATGGCCGACCAAGACCACAGATGAATCTCGTTATCGTCGAATCACCTGCGAAGGCAAAGACCATCAAGAAATACCTCGGCCCGGACTTCGACGTGGTCGCCTCCTACGGCCATGTCCGCGATCTGGTGCCCAAGGAGGGGGCGGTCGATCCCGAGCATGGCTTCGCGATGAAGTACCAGGTGATCGAGCGCAACGAGAAACACGTCCAGACCATCGCCAAGAAGCTCAAGGGGGCCGATGCGCTGTATCTGGCCACCGACCCCGATCGCGAGGGCGAGGCGATCTCCTGGCATCTCTTCGAGCTGCTCAAGGGGCGCCGCCAGCTCGGCGAGCGGGCGGTGCACCGCGTGGTGTTCAACGAGATCACCAAGCGCGCGGTGCAGGAGGCGGTGGCCAATCCGCGCGAACTCTCGCTCGACATGGTCAACGCGCAGCAGGCACGGCGTGCGCTCGACTATCTGGTCGGCTTCAATCTGTCCCCCTTGCTGTGGAAGAAGATCCGTCGTGGTCTCTCGGCGGGGCGGGTGCAGAGCCCGGCGCTGCGGCTGATCTGCGAGCGCGAGTCCGAGATCGAGCGCTTCGAGCGCCAGGAGTACTGGAGCATCGAGGCCGATCTCGACAGGGACGCCAAGCGTTTCGTCGCCAAGCTGATCCAGCTCGATGGGGTCAAGCTCGAACAGTTCTCGATCACCGACGGCGAGCGTGCCGAGACGGTACGCCAGCAGCTCGAGCAGGCCGCCGCCGGCACCCTGGTGGTCGAGTCGGTCAAGCGCAAGCAGCGCAAGCGTCATCCGGCCCCGCCCTTCACCACCTCGACGTTGCAGCAGGAGGCCGCGCGCAAGCTCGGCTTCACCGCCCAGCGCACCATGCGCGTGGCTCAGCAGCTTTACGAGGGTGTCGATGTCGGCGCCGGCGCCGTCGGTCTGATCACCTACATGCGCACCGACTCGGTCAACCTCGCTCAGGAGGCGCTCGAGGAGATCCGCCAGTGCGTCGCCGATCGCTACGGCGCCGATCACCTGCCGCCGCAGCCGCGCTTCTTCAAGACCAAGTCGAAGAACGCCCAGGAGGCCCACGAGGCGGTGCGCCCGACCTCGGTGCTGCGCGACCCGGCCTCGCTCAAGCCCTATCTCAACCAGGAGCAGCAGCGTCTCTATGAGCTGATCTGGAAACGCACCCTGGCCTGCCAGATGGCCCATGCGCTGATCAACCAGGTGGCGGTCGATCTCAGCGCCGGTGATGGCAACCTGTTCCGCGCCACCGGCTCGATGGTCGCCGAGCCGGGCTTCATGCGGGTCTATCTCGAGGGGCGCGACGATGCCAAGGGCGGGGACGACGACGAGGAGCGGATGCTCCCGGAGATGAACGAGGGCGATCACGTGACCCTGCTCGGGATCCGCCCTGAACAGCATTTCACCGAGCCGCCGCCGCGCTACACCGAGGCCTCGCTGGTCAAGGCGCTGGAGGAGTTCGGCATCGGTCGCCCCTCGACCTATGCCACCATCATCTCCACGCTGCAGGATCGCGAGTACGTGGTGCTCGACAAGAAGCGCTTCCTGCCGACCGACGTCGGTCGGGTGGTCAACCGCTTCCTCACCGAGTACTTCACCTCCTATGTCGACTACGACTTCACCGCCCGGCTCGAGGACGACCTCGATGCCATCTCGCGCGGCGAGGTCGACTGGATCCCGCTGCTCGAGCGCTTCTGGCAGCCCTTCAAGGAGCAGGTCGACCACACCCAGGCCAACGTCAAGCGCAGCGACGTCACCCAGGAGCGTATCGACGAGGTCTGCCCCAAGTGCGGCGGTCAGCTCTCGATCCGGCTCGGTCGCAACGGTCGCTTCATCGGCTGCACCAACTATCCCGACTGCGACTATACCCGCGACCTCAACCCCGATCAGGGCGAGGCCGAGGCCCCCGAAGTGGTCGAGGGGCGCAGCTGTCCCGAGTGCGGCTCACCGCTGGAGATCAAGCGCGGGCGCTATGGCAAGTTCATCGGCTGCAGCGCCTACCCCAAGTGCCGTCATATCGAGCCGCTGGAGAAACCCGAGGACACCGGCGTGCCCTGTCCCAAGTGCGGCAAGGGCACCCTGCAGAAGAAGAAATCGCGCCGTGGCAAGATCTTCTACTCCTGCTCGACCTATCCCAAGTGCGACTATGCGGTCTGGGACCAGCCGCTCGATGAGCCCTGTCCGCGCTGTGGCTGGCCGGTGCTCACCCTCAAGGTGACCAAGACCAAGGGCGCCTCCAAGGTCTGTCCGCAGAAGGAGTGCGGCTATCGCGCCCCGGTCGAGCAGCCCGGCGGCGAGGATGAGGGCGGGTGAGCACGGTGCTCGGCCCCGCCCAGCGTCATCGGGTGCGACTCGCCGCCGCCTGGCTGCGCGCCGGCGCGGTGGTGGGCTATCCCACCGAGGCCGTCTACGGGCTCGGCTGCGATCCGCGCGATGCCGTCGCGGTCTCACGCATCCTCGAGATCAAGCAGCGCGATCCGGCCAAGGGGCTGATCCTGATCGCCGCCGACTACGCCCAGCTCGCCCCCTATGTCGAGGTCGAGTCGCTCGATACCGCACGCATGGCCGAGGTCCGGGCGAGCTGGCCCGGACCCAACACCTGGTTGCTGCCGGCGCGCCCGAGCACCCCCGACTGGCTCACCGGTCGCTTCTCCACCCTGGCGGTGCGGGTCACTGCCCATCCGCTGGCCGCGGCGCTGTGCCGTGCCTATGGCGGTGCCATCGTCTCGACCAGCGCCAACCGTGCCGACCGCCCGCCGGCCACAACCGCGCGGGCGTTGCGTCTGGCGCTCGCCGGCGACGCTCCCGACTACCTCCTCTATGGCGCCTGCTGCGGCGCCGACCGCCCATCGACCATTCGCGACGCCGCCAGCGGTCGTATCCTGCGCGGCTGATCGGGCGCCGGGGCTTGTTGTTCGGCGCTCACGCCGATATCTCACCGAAATGGTCGGAAGACTCCGGGTGGGGAGGGGTGGATGTTCAATGCCACAGCGACGGCGATTCGTTGGGTCGAGCAGGGGCTGGTGCCGGACGGGGTGACGCGCGGTGGTATTCGCGCGCTGCTGCGTCAGCGCCTGGCGAGCCTGCCGCAGGACGACTGCGAAGCGGCCCTGGCGCAACAGCAGGCGCTGATCGCGCGGATGGATGACTCGGCCGTCGCCGAGGTGCCGCAACGCGCCAACGAGCAGCATTACGAGCTGCCGGCGGCCTTCTTTGCCACCGTGCTCGGACCACGGCGCAAGTACAGCTGCTGCTACTGGCCGGAGGGCGTCGACCGGCTCGAGCGGGCCGAGGAGGCGTCGCTCGCCACGACCCTGGAGCGCGCCGGCATCCGTGACGGTCAGCGCGTGCTCGAGCTCGGCTGTGGTTGGGGTGCCTTCAGCCTCTATCTGGCCGAGCACCTGCCGGGCTGTCGCATTACCGCCGTCTCCAACTCACACGCGCAGCGCCGCTTCATCGAGGCCGAGCGCGATCGGCTCGGGCTCGACGGGCTCGAGGTGATCACCGCCGACATGAACGACTTCCAACCCGACGGGCGCTATGACCGCGTGGTCTCGCTGGAGATGTTCGAGCACATGCGCAACCATCGTCGCCTGCTCGGACGCATCCACGACTGGTTGCACCCGGGCGGGCGGATGCTGATGCACATCTTCTGTCACCGCCACCACCCTTACTTCTTCGAGGACGACGGTCCGAGCGACTGGATGAGCCATTACTTCTTCGCCGGCGGGCTGATGCCGAGCGACGACCTGCCGCTGTCCTTTCAGGACCGGCTGCGCCTGATCGATCGCTGGCGCTGGAACGGGCTGCACTATGCCCACACCCTGGAGGCCTGGCTGGCGCGCATGGATGGCGCGCGCGAGCAGGTCTGGCCGCTGCTCGAGCAGACCTACGGGGTGGCGGACGCGCCGCTGTGGTGGCGGCGTTGGCGGCTGTTCTTCATGGCCTGTGCCGAGCTGTTCGCCTTCCGTGATGGTCAGGAGTGGTACGTCGGGCACTATCTGTTCGAGCGCCCGGCGGCGGCCGAGTCGGCCTGAGACACAGGGGCGCCGGGACGTTCGTGTCCGGCGTCGCTCAGAGCTTGAGCCCGGCGGCGAGTCCGGCGAGGAAGGCGGCGGTGCCGGAGAGGTTGGCCGCGACCAGATCGAAGAGCGCCTGGGCATGTGCGCTGGTCCAGGCGCTCCAGGTGTCATAGTGCCCCTCGAGCCCGGCCCAGTTGATCTCCACCACGCCGATCGATTGCAGCCCGACCAGGGCGATCAGGATCACCCCGCCCACCACCAGTGCCACCTTGAAGGCGAACTTGAGCGCGAAACCGAGCGCCAGCCCGACCATGAAGGAGAAGCCCAGGGTGAGAAAGAAGCCCTGGTCGAACAGCTCGCCGGCCTCGGCGCTGAGCGTCGCGGGGGACTGCGCTCGGGCGCCTCCGGCCCCCCAGAGCAGTGGCAGCAAGGGCAGCGCGCGCAGGTGACCAGTGCGGGACGAACGGATCGGGTCGGACATGCGGGGTCTCGGTCAATACGGTCAGCGGAAACCGGGGCATTATCCGGGGAACGCTGGTCAGTCGCCAGTCTGATGAGCGCAGGAGAGCGTCGAACCGCAAAGCCGCAAAGATCGCGAAGGAAAGGACGGTCGTGTGCCGGGTTGGCGGCGACATCGACGTCGACGCCTACCGACGAACCTCGCCGCTCACCTCCGGTGGGTACGCTGTGCTTTGCTCTCACTCGGAGCTGAAGACTTTCCTCCCCCTTGGCGTCCTTTGTGACTTTGCGGTTCGACCTTTGCGGTTCAACCTTTTGGCGGCTGGCCTCCGCCGCCCTCGGTCTCCGCCTGGAAGAGTTCCAGCCGTGCGGCCTGGCTGACGGCGACGACGGCGGGGTGGCGCAGGCGGCGCTCGGCGGAGATCGCGTAGTAGCGCTCGCGCACCGCCTCGGTCGCGCCGATCGTCTCGACTCCGTGCTGGCGCCGGGTCTCCTCGGCGATCACGCTGGGCGAGACGAAGACCCCGACCCCGGCCTGGCCGAAGGCCTGCATCAGCGCCCGGTCCTCGAACTCGCCGACGATCCGCGGGCGGATGTCGAGCTGGTCGAGCCACTGCATCAGCGCGCCGCGCAACGCGGTGTTGAGCGCCGGGACCAGCATCGGCGCCTGGTGCAGTGACTGCGGGAAGCCCGCGCGATAGCGCGCGGCGAGCGCCGGGGCGGCGAAGAAGGTGATGCCGCACTCGCCAAGCGGATGGTTGAAGGCGCGGACATTGAGCGCTCCGGCCAGCGGGGTGTCGGCGAGCACCATGTCGAGCTTGTGCACCGCGATATCGGCGAGCAGGGCCTCGAGCTTGCCCTCGCGACAGTGGATACGCACCGGCTCGGCCAGGTGCAGCGCCGGCTCCAGCAGCCGGTAGGCGACCATCTTCGGCACCACGTCGACCACCCCGACGGTGAACTGCAGCGGTCGGCCGCTGGTCCGCCCCTGCAGCGCCTCCTCCATCTCCGCGCCGAGACGGAAGATCTCGTCGGCGAAGTTGAACGCCAGCCGCCCGGTCTCGGTCAGCGTCAGCCCGCGTCCGCGCCGGTCGAACAGTCGGGTGCCGAGCTGCTCCTCGAGCACCCGCAGCTGGCCGCTGATGGTCTGCGGGGTGAGGTGCAGCGCCTCGGCGGCGCGGACCACGCCACCCTCCTTGGCGACCATCCAGAAGTAATAGAGGTGCTTGTAATTGCTGCCGCGCATCGCCTTCAGTTCGGTTTTTTCGAACTCTTATCTAGAAAAGATTCGAATTATATTGATCGAAACCTTGTCTTACACTCTGTTGTCACTGGCAGTGGAAGACACCGTCGTGCGACGGTGCGTGACCACCGAATGAACATCACGAGGTAATCCGCAAGATGAATGCACAGGACCAATCCGCGATCGAGGGTCTGTTTCAGCGCCTGCAGCAGGCCGAGACCCAGTCCGGCCAGCGTGACCCCGAGGCGGAGAAGCTGATTCAGGACATGATCGCCCGTCAGCCGGCGGCCCCCTATCTGATGGCCCAGGCGGTGCTGGTGCAGGAGCATGCCCTGCAGAACCTGCAGGGGCGCGTCGAGGAGCTCGAAAAGCAGCTCGCCGAGCGTCCGCAGCAGAGCGGCGGTGGTTTCCTCGGCGGTCTGTTCGGCGGCGGCGCGCAGCAACAGCAGCAGGCGCCTGCCCGTCAGCCGCGTCAGTCGAGCGGTGGTGGTTGGGGCGCCGGGCGTGGCGCGCAGCCGCAGGGCCAGGGCGCGGCCCCCTTCCAGCAGGGCCAGGCCGGTGGCGGCGGCGGCTTCCTCGCCGGCGCGGCGCAGACCGCGATGGGCGTGGCCGGTGGCGTGCTGCTCGGTAACGCCATCGCTGGCATGTTCGCCGACGACGCCGAGGCCGCCGATATCCCCGCCGAGCCGGAGGTGCCGATGGAGCCGGAGATGATGCAGGACCCGATGGAGGCGATGCCCGAGGACGAGGGCGCCTTCTTCGACGACTTCGGCGGCGAAGAGGAGTTCTGATCCCGCCTCAGCCGGACGGGTTGCCGGGCCTTCAGGCCCGCGCCGTCCGGCGCAGCAGGCGGCGGCCATCGGTCGCCGCCACCACCGCGATGAATCCCGCCAGGATGGCTGCGCCCACCGCCACCGACGACCAGCCCCGCGTCTCGGTCAGCCATTCGCCGAGCAGATAGAGCCCGATGCCGAAGGCGAGATAGCCGAGTACCCGCCCGACCTCGTAGGGCACCGGGTAGTAACGCCGTCCGAGCAGATAGGACAGCGCCACCATGCTCGCGTAACACACCAGGTGCGCCCAGGCCGCGCCGACATAGCCGTGAATCGGCACCCACCACCACAGCAGCACCACCGTGATCGCGGCGCCGATCAGCGATACCCCGGCGCCGAGCAGGGTGCGATCGGTGAGCTTGTACCAGATCGAGAGATTGACATAGACCCCGAGCAGCATACCGGCGATCAGCAGCACCGGGACCACACCGAGTCCGGCGCGGTATTCTGGACCGACGAAATAGCCGAACAGCTCCAGGAACAGCGATACCATCAGGAAGATGAAGACGCAGCAGATCACGAACCAGTTGAGCACCAGGGCGTAGACTGCGCGGGCGTCGCGCTCGCGGGCGTAGGCGAAGAAGAAGGGTTCGCCGGCATAGCGAAAGGCCTGGATGAACAGCGCCATCAGGATCGAGAGCTTGTAGCAGGCGCTGTAGATGCCGAGCTGGGCGAGGTTGGTGGCGTCGTCATAGGGCAGCAAGTACTTGAGCGCGGCACGGTCGAGCATCTCGTTGACGATCCCCGCCAGCCCGATCACCACCATCGGCGCCGAGTAGCGGATCAGGCGGCGGAACAGGTCCCCCTGGAATCCACCGAGCCCGTCGCGCAGCTGTGGTGCGAGTAACCCGAGCTTGAGCAGGCTGGCGATGAGGTTGGCGATGAAGACGTAGCCGATGCCGATCGCCGGGTCCCACAGCGCCCCCAGGAACGAGTTGGGGTCCTGCTCGAAGGCGGGGCGACAGAGACCGATGAAGAACACCGTCAGCCCGATATTGGCGCCGATCTCGAGCAGCTTGATCGCGGCGAAGCGCGCCGCACGCTCCTCGGCGCGCAGTCGCGCGAAGGCCGCGGCGCCGAGCGCGTCGGTGGCGAGGATGGCCGCGCACCACCAGATGTACTCGGGGTGTTCGGGATGGCGCAGCAGCGCCGCCAGTGGCTCACTCACCAACAGCGCGCCGAGCAGAAACAGCAGGTTGCCGACGAGCAGGGTCTGTACCACGGTGCCATAGACCCGTTCGGGTGCCCAGGTGTCGCCGTTGCGGAAGCGGAAGTAGCCGGTCTCCAGCCCGAAGGTGAGCACCACCGCGAGAAAGCCCATGTAGGCGTAGAATTCAGCGACCACGCCGTAGGACTGGGGCGCGAAGCTGTAGGTCAGCAATGGCACCAGCAGATAGTTGAGAAAGCGCCCGAGGACGCTGCTGACGCCGTAGATGGCGGTCTGCGAGGCGAGTCGTTTCAGTGGGTTCAAGATCGATGCTCTCGGCTTGTGCGGGCAGGGCGCATATTCTAAACCCTGTCGTCGGTCCGTGATGTCAGGGGCTGCTGTCTGGATCCCTGTTGGTTTTCGTGAATCCTGAACGGTGCGATCGAGGCCGGATCATGGTGCAATAACCATGATTTCAAGCGGTGGATACCTGGATGTACGATTTCTCTCTCGCCCTTGCGCTCTACAACCTGCTGCCCGTGGCCGTCACCGGTCTGGCCCTGTGGTGGCTGACCGGCTATGTCCGCGATCGCGACGACACGCAGCTGGCCATGGTCCGGCTCGGTGCCGTGCTGGTCTTTGCCGCGGGGGTGGTCAAGGCGAGCTGGAAACTGCTGGTGGTGACCCTGGGGATGGACATCCCTTGGCTGGCTGCGGCGCTCTTTCCCTTGTTGGGGCCGGGGTTCGCGTTGCTGGCGGTGGCGCTGTGGTCGACGGTGCGACCGCCATTGCGACATCCCTGGCGGCTGGTCCTGGGGGTGCTGGCGCTGGTTGCCGCCGTCGCCGCGGCGCGGGTCGAGCTGCTGGGGATCGCACGTGGCTGGTTCCTGCCGCTGCTGACGCTGGCCTCGATCGCTAAGCTGGCGTTGAGCGCTCTGCTGCTGACGGCGGCGTTGCGGCTGCGACGCTGGGGGGTGGGGCTGCTGCTCGCGGTCGATCTGGCGGTGGTGCTGATCCTGCCCTCGCTGGCCATCACCGAACCCAAGCCGGTGTCGCTGCACTGGACCGAGCAGTCCCTGACCCTGTTCGGCGCGGCCTGTTTTGCGCTCGGGGTGCGTGGTCTATGGCGCGCGACCCGCCGCGCCACCATCCGTGCCCGTCAGGCCCGGCTGCGCCAGCGG
The DNA here is from genome assembly GCF_003718675.1 of Marichromatium sp. AB32. Lineage (NCBI taxonomy): Bacteria > Pseudomonadati > Pseudomonadota > Gammaproteobacteria > Chromatiales > Chromatiaceae > Marichromatium > Marichromatium sp. AB32. The sequence goes on along the minus strand of NZ_RHFJ01000010.1, from coordinate 54,196 downwards.
GCGCGCCATTGACCAGGGGCGACCTCTGGGTGAGACCGACGCGGCGCGATGAGGTCGAGGTGCTGCCCGGGATCGAGCGCTCTGCCGGTGCGTTGTTCAGGACCGTCCCCGAGCTGGCCTGGATCGCCGATGATCGGGTCTTGCCGGTCGCAGCGCACCTGGAGGCGGTCCGGGCAGGGACCTCCTGGGTGGTCGGAGATGGCGCCGACCCCGCTCCCTGGGGCTTTCTCTGTGCCGAGCCGGTGGAGCGAACCCTGCATCTCAGCCAGCTGGCGGTCCGGCTGGCGCAGCAGCGTCGCGGCGGTGGTCGGGGGTTGGTGCGGACGGCGATCGCCTGGGCGCGTTCGCGTCACTACCACGCGCTCACCCTGACCACCTTCCGCGATCTCGGTTGGAACGCCCCCTTCTACGCCACCCTGGGGTTCCGGGTCCTGGAGGAGGACCAGCTCGGGTCGCGGCTGTGCGCGGTGCTGCGTCACGAGGCCGAGCACGGTCTGGCGCCGGAGCGTCGTTGCGCGATGCGGCTGTCGTTGACCGAGACCTCGGGGAGCGATCCCGACTGAAGCGTGCGACGGGGGTGAAGGTCCGCCGGATGGGCCGTCTTGCAAAGGAGGATGGCTCGGCTAAGGTGACGGTAGGGGCTGCTGTCACCGCCCCGTCATCCTGGCACAGGAGGGCACATCATGCAGATCGAACACTGGCATGCCCGGCGCGACGGCGCGCTCACCGAGGCGAGCATGCGACGCAAGCTCGAGGCTCGCGGTTTCCAGACCCGACTCGACATCTATCCCCCCGGGACCTTCCTCCCCGACCATGACCACGGCATCGATCATATCGATGGCGTCATCTGCGGTCGGATGCGGGTCGGGATCGGCGAGCGCAGCCTGGTGCTCGGCCCCGGCGACCTGGTGGTGATCCCCAGGCACACCTTCTACCAGGCCGAGGTGATGGGCGATGAGCCGGTGGTCAGCCTGGCCGCCGAGCGCATGCGGGCGGCCTAGCCGACCCCGGGCTCAACCGATCCACAGGGTCTTGAGATTGAGGAACTCGGCGATGCCGGGCGCGCCGAGTTCACGACCATAGCCCGAGTCCTTGATCCCGCCGAAGGGCAGGCGCGGATCGCTCTTCACCAGTCCGTTGACGAAGACCGCGCCGCAGGCCATGGCACGCGCAAAGCGCTCGGCGCGCGCGATGTCGGTGCTCCACACGCTGCCGCCGAGCCCGAAGCGGGTATCGTTGGCCACACGCAGCGCCTCGGTCTCGTCGGCCACCCGGATCACCGTCGCCACCGGTCCGAACAGCTCGTCCTCGTAAGCGGGCATCCCCGGTCCAACCCGGTCGAGCAGGGTCGGCGCATAGAACCACCCCGGTCCCGGTAACGGTTGTCCGCCGCAGCGCAGCTCGGCGCCGGCGGCGCGACTCTGCTCGACTTGCTGGTGCAGGGTCTCGCGCAGGTCCTTGCGGGCCAGTGGCGCAAGCGTGGTGTCGGGGTCGCGGGGGTCCCCCGGCACCAGCGCCTCGACCTGGGACTGGAGCCGCGCGGCGAAGTCATCGGCCACCGCCTCGACGACGATGAAGCGCTTGGCAGCGATACAGCTCTGTCCGGCGTTGATGAAGCGCGAGCGGGCACCGATCTCGGCGGCGCGCTCGAGGTCGGCATCCTCGAGGATCACGCAGGCATCGGCGCCGCCGAGCTCGAGCAGGCTCTTCTTGAGGTTGGCCCCGGCGATCCCCGCCACCCGGCGTCCGGCGCGCTCGCTGCCGGTGAGGCTGACGGCGCGCACCCGTGGGTCGGCGACCACCTGCTCGGCGGTCTCGGCATCGATCAGCAGGGTCTGGAACACGCCCTCGGGGGCATCGACGGCGGCGAACAGGTCGGCGATCGCCAGCGCGCAGCGCGGCACGTTGGATGCGTGCTTGAGCAGCACCACGTTGCCCGCGGCCAGCGCCGGGGCAGCGCAGCGAAAGACCTGCCAGAAGGGGAAGTTCCAGGGCATCACCGCCAGTACCACGCCGAGCGGCTGGTGGGCGAGCAGGCTGCGGCTGGCGTCGGACGCGAGCGGGATGTCGGCGAGCTGGGTCGCGGCGTGCTCGGCGTAGTAGTCGCAGACCAGTGCGCATTTGTCGATTTCGGCCTCGGCCTCGGCGATGAGCTTGCCCATCTCGTCGGTGATCAGTCGGGCGAGCCGGGCGCGCTCGGCGCGCAACCCTTCGGCCAGGGCGCGCAGCAGTGTCACGCGTGTGGCGAGTGGCTGGGTGCCCCACGGGCCGGCAGCGCGGCTCGCGCTGGCGAGCGCCTGCTCGAGCATCGCGGCGGTGGCCGGCTCCAGGGTGGCGTGGAGGGCGCCGGTTGCGGGGTCGATTGATCTCAGTGGCATCGATGGCTCCTGCGGCTGGGGGGCTGGTGGCGCATCGCCGAGCGGGGCGGCCCCCGATGTACGCCACTCGCTGGCGTCGTCGAGACGCATCGCCGTGAGTGTCGGTGCGGGGCCAAGATGGATCAAGCCGGCCTCGCGCGCCCGCACGCATCAGCGGGACCGGGGGCGGCCGTGCCTCGCAGCGCCTGACCGATCGTGTCGGCGGGGCTCGCTCGATGCAGGAACGGGGCCTAGAAACCGAACTCGGAGAGCAGGTCGTCGACCAGATCCTGCTTGAGTGCCTCCGGGGTGCTCGACCCGTTGACCTCGCGCAGCAGCTGGGCCTTCTGCTCGACGTTCTCGATCGAGCTGTTTTGCTGGATGTTGAGGATCACCAGCACCTCAACGAGCCAGTCGCGGATCTGGTCGAGGTCTTCGACCAGTTGTTCCATGCGCTGTCGGGCGACGTCCTGGTAGGACTGCGAGGCGACGATGTCGAACAGGTGGTGCTTGATCTGGCTGAGACGCTGCTCGTGCTCGGGGGCCGAGGCGGTATCGCCCCGCAGCTGCCCCTCGAGGCTCTCGATCTCCTGGGAGAGCCGGTCGGCGTTGTCGAGTACCTGGCCGGTGGACTGCGACATCAGTTCGATCACGTTGCGCGCGTGACTGACGGCGTTAGGCGCCTGTTCGCCGGCGTTGGTCAGCGGGGTCTCGGCGCTCTTCATGTTGACCACCAGCGCGTTGATCTTCTGCGCCAGCACCGAGAGCATGCCCTCGGCGTCGATATCGATGTCGAGACGCTCGTATTCGCCGTTGAGGATGGATTCTGTGGCCTTGACCAGTGAGGCGATGTTCTTGTCGATGTTCTGCGGCTCTGCCATGGGTCCCTCGCGACGATACGATCGCAGCTATCTGTTGTATTTGTGATCTTTGTAGAAGGCCGCCTTGGCGGCATACATGCGTGCGTCGGCGGTCTTGAGCAGCGACTCCGGCGGGGTGCGATCGGTCCCGCAGGCACCGAGGCTGAGGCTGACCGGGAAATGCTCGTGCGGGGCAACCTCGATGCTGGCCCCGGAGAACACGTTCCGCTGGAGATGGTCGACCAGGGCCTCGGCCTCGGTCTCGGTGGATCCGGGGAGCAGAATCACGAATTCGTCGCCGCCGGTCCGGGCGACGAGGTCGCAGTCGCGTACCGCCTGGGTGATCCGCTCGGAGACGGCCAGTATCAGCCGATCACCGGCCTCGTGTCCGTAGCGGTCGTTGGCCTGCTTGAGTCGGTTGACGTCGGCCAGTACCAGGGCATGTGGTATGGCCCTGGTTGCATGATCATGCCGCGCCGTCTCCAGCGCGGCATGCAGATAATCCCGATTGTATACGCCGGTGAGTGCATCGGTGCTGGCCTTTTCCTCGAGCTGGCGCATCAGCCGCCGGTTGTGCAGATAGGCGCCGAAGGGTTCGAAGAAGAGGCTGGCGAGCTCATCGCCGCCCTCGATGGTGCCCGGTCGCCACCAGACCTCGCCGACCCGTCTGCCGTCGCCGCCGACGATCTCCAGCCGGGACTGGTCGGGGCTCGGCTCGGCTGGCGGGTCGCCACGGCGGATCGGGTCGCTCGGGCCGTCGTCGAGGCGCAGCGCGACGGCCTCGCTGCCGCAGGCCGACATGAACAGCGCCAGGAGCTCGTCGGCGACATCCACGGGAGTGGCGGCGTGGCGCATCAGTGACTCCAGGCGTAACAGTCCGGAGAGGATGTCGTTGTTGCGGGTGATGGTGGCGCGCTGTGCCCGGATCTCCTCGATCAACCGGATCTCGCGGGTGGTGTCGCGAAACAGCAGCAGGCCGTTGCCGTCGCCGGTGTCGATCAGCTGCTCGGTGTAGTAGCGACCGCCGAGCCGGTGCTTGGTCTTGCACGTGGAGCCGAGGGGGAAGCCGCCGTGGGCCGGGCAGTCCGGACAGGGTGCGTCATGGCCGAGCAGCCCGTGGCAGCTCTCCGCCGTCTCGCCCGTGGCGAACCACTGACGGGCGGCGGCATTGCGCCGCAGGATGCGGTGGTCCGAGGAGATGGCTACCAGGGCATCGGGGAGATCATCGATGAGCTGGCTGAGTCCGTGCTGCTCGAGCAGCGCCTCGCGGTGCTGGCGCTCGAGGATGATGCGCTTGGCCTGGGCCTCCTTACGACCGAGATCGGCGCGTCTGAGCGCCTCGATCTCGCGGCTGATGTCGACCAGGGTGAGTACCAGGCCATCCGGGCCGTGGGTCAGTGACTCCTTCAAGTAGTGCTCGCGACCTTCCGCGTCGCGAATGTTGCGCGCCAGCGCTGATGCGGGGTGCGCGTGCGTGGACGGACAGTTGGCGCACGCAGCCGTCTCGCCGGCGAGCAGCGCGAAGCAGTGTTCACCGACGGGATCGCGACCGAACAGCGCCGTTGCCGCCGGGTTGGCGGTGTGGATGCGGTGGCTGTCGTCGAGCACCAGCACCGGCACGCCGACCGCTGTCAGCAACGACGCGTCGGGGCTGTCTGTATCGAGATGATCGCGATCCGGTTGGGCGTGTGATGGCATTGCGGATAACAGGGGTCGAGACTGATCGATGTCTGTGTAGACCAGACGAATGCGGGTGCAACTCCATGGAGGAGTGCACCGACACTGCAGGATACCCGCAATACATGATGGATGCCGCGTCAGCCGCGCGATCGGTCGTTTCAGCGTGCTGGGCGGCGATAGATCAGGGCGCCGGCGAGTGCGGTCAGGGGGGCGACCGCGACCAGGGCAAAGCTGCCGACGATGACGTTGAGCACCTCGGCGGCGACGAAGTGGATATTAAGCACCTGGGAGAGCGCCAGCCCCTGACTCATGAACACCATCAGCATGGTGGTGTAGCCGCCGGAGTAGGCCAGCAGCAGGGTGGTGGTCATGGTCCCGACCACCGAACGGCCGACCGCCATGCCGGAGACGAAGAGCGCGCGCGCGTCGAGATCGGGGCGCTTGGCGCGCAGCTCGTCGAGCGCAGCGGCGATGTCCATCGCCAGGTCCATGACCGCGCCCGAGCAGGCGAGGATGATCCCGGCGAGGAAGATCGCGGTGAGGTCGAGACCGGCGAACCCGGCATAGAGCAGGTTCTCGGTGAAGGGGCGCACCACGCCGTGGAGAGCGAAGCCGGTGGCGAAGATGCGCGCCAGCGCATAGGCGAGCAGCAGGCCGCCGAGCGCGCCGAGACAGGCGGTGAGGCCGCGGCGGTTGAGTCCGCCGATCAGCAGGCTGACCGCGGCGGTGAGCCCGGCGACCACCGCGAGGGCGACCAGCACGGGGTCGGCCCCGCGCAGCAACAGCGGGATCAGCACCTTCCACAGCGCCAGTGCGGCGAAGACGAAGGAGAGCAGCGCCTTGACCCCGGTCCAGCCGGCGACCAGCACGAGAAAACCGCAGAACAGCCCGAGCAGCAACAGTTGGTGGTCGAGACGGTAGTGACCGCGCGCATAGGCCAGGCCGATCTCGCCGTCGCGTAGACGGTACTCGACCAGCAGGCGCTCGCCGGGGCGGTAGAACTCGTCGAACTCGAGCTTGCCGGTGAGCGCGTTGGTGACGCGCGCGCGCTGTCCGCGCTGCGCGCCGTCGAGCAGCTCGACGGTGAGCGTCTGGGTGCCGGTGCGCACCACGCCGTGCTGGCGCAGATCGGCGTCGTCGCTGGCGATCACCCGTGCCTTGGCGAGCAGACTGCCCTCGGGACGGCTGTGCTCGAAGCCGGTGGGCGCCAGCCACAGCAGCAGACAGAGCAGGGCGAAGAGTGACACGGTGAGGAGGTCTTTTTTCATCGTTGCTGCGCGACCGGTGGCGGGCGCCCCCGCCAGGGGGACGCCCGTCGGGCTCACTGATCGAGCTCGACCCGCATGGCCGCGGCGATACGCCGCGCCACCTCGGTGTTGTCGTAATAGCCGCCGAAGCGCCAGGCCTCGGCGCCGGTGGCCAGCACCGGCACCGGCACCGCGGTGTGCGAATAGGAGGTCCAGGCGATCCCGGCGCGGCGGTTGAGCAGGTGGGTGAGGGTCACCGAGAACGGGTTGTAGCCGCCGTAGAGCAGGGTGTCGGCCTCGGCGGCGTTGTCGCTGTGGTTGTGTGCGGTCTTGTCGTAGGCGGCCTCGAGGAGTCCGAGCTCGTAGTCGCTGAGATCATCCTCGAGGGTCTCGGTGAGTCCGGCGCCGTCGAGTCCGAAGTAGGTCGAGACCAGCCCCCAGAGGGTTGCGTCGATGTTGGGCGGGGCGGTGTCGAACTGGGCGAGATAGGCCTCGAACACCCGGTCGTCGAAGTCGTCGTAGGCGAGCTGCTGGCCGGCGAGCACCTCGAAGTAGGTGTCATAGGCGGTGCCGGCGAAGCCGAGCGTCATGCCGCCGCACTCGTGATCGCCGGTGACCACGATCAGGGTCTCGTCGGGGTGGCGGGCGCCGAAGTCGGCGGCGACCCGGATGGCGTCGTCGAAGGCGATGGTCTCCTCGATCGCGGCGCGGGCGTCGTTGGCGTGCGCGGCCCAGTCGATCTTGCCGCCCTCGATCATCATGAAGAAGCCCTGCGGGCCGTCGAGTACGGCGATGCCCTTGGCGGTGAACTCGGCGAGGCTGATCGAGCCCTCGTAGGGCCCGCCGGGGTAGTCGCCGGCCTTGCGATTGAGCGCATAGGGGATGGCGTTGGAGCCGTCGAGATAGGGGTTGATGGCGATGGTGCGCAGCCCCGGGGCGAGGGCGTCGAAGGTGGCGCGGTCGTCGGCGTACTGGAAGCCGCGGGCGCGCGCCCACTCGCGCACCAGGGTGTAGCGCTGGGCGTTGCTCAGGTCGGCGTACTGCTCGCTCTGCCACTTGTTGACTCGCAGGCCGCCGCCGGCGAAGTAGTCGAAGTCGCTCGCCAGCAGCGCCTGGTCGATCTGCTCGTAGTTGTTGCGGCTCGACTCGTGGGCATAGAACACCGCCGGAGTGGCGTGATCGAGCGAGACGCTGCTGATGATGCCGACCTTCATCCCCTTGCGCTTGGCCAGCTCGGCGAGCGTGGTGTAGGGCTGAGTGGCGCTCGGGTCCATGGCGATGACCCCGATGTTGGTCTTGAGTCCGCAGGCGAGCGCGGTGCCGGCGGCCGCCGAGCCGGTGATCAGGCGGTCGTTGGCATAGCTCGTCTGCATCCCCTGGACCGGGAACTGGCTCATGTGCAGCGCCACCGACTTGGTCCCGCCGGGCTCGGCGTCGTCCTGCTGCAGGGCGCCGAGATAGGCCTCGGTGGCATGGATCTGCGGGCTGGCCATGCCGTCGCCGATGAAATAGAAGACGTATTTGGGCGCGGCGCTCGCGCCGGCAGCGCCCAGTGCGCACAGCCCCAGGAGCAGGGCGCGGGCCAGGGTGCGTGGCTTGCTGTCGATCATTGCTACGGATCCTCGCGATATGGCGGTGGCGGGGTGTCTCCGCTCACCGGCTTCCTTGGGTTCGGTATCGACCTTGTCGGCGTGGGGTTTCCCCTCAAGCGCGCGATTTCACCAGACGGGGATGACGATTCGTGGACAGCGCTGTGACGTCGAGCGTCATCTGTGGTGCGCGCCGGTGGCCGATGGCCCTGCGCGGACTACCGTTTACGCGATCGCCGTCTACCTTGTGTAGGGCAGGGGCGCAGCCTGACTGCGCACCCCCAATCCGACCACCGATGCTGGAGGTTGCGATGGACGATTCGACCCCGTGCCATCAGGACCTATTCGACGAGCAGGGATTTCTCGAGGACCCCGAGCTGTGGAGTCGCGACCTGGCGCTGGCGATCGCCGCCGAGCTACGTCTCGGCGAGTTGACCGAGACGCACTGGGACCTGATCGATCGGCTGCGAGGTGACTATCTGGAGGGGCATGCGCGCGCCGATCCGTGTCGCGCGCTGGGACTTCCGGCGGATTGTGCCGAGCGTCTGTTCGGGGATATGCGGACAGCCTGGCGGATCGCCGGCCTGCCGGCCGCGGACTCGCCTCGCCGTGCGCCCTTGGTGCCCGGCGGTGGAGCGGTACGCCAGTTACGCTGACGCCTTCGTCCCGTAGCGCTGCCGTGGCGGGTGCCGGGGGGGGCAGGGCCCGGCAGGCCGGGCCCCGGGGTGTCAGCGCTCGCCGTTGTCCTCGAGCTGGTCGGTCGCCTGCTCGACCCGGTCCCCGGCACCCTCGAGTGCCTCGGTGACGGCGTCGCGAGCCTGCTCCAGCTGCTGACCGATCTGTTCGGCCTGTTGGTCGATCTTGCGTCCGGCCTCCTCGGCCGGTCCCTCCTGTTCACAGCCGGCGAGGATCGGCGCACCGAGCAGGCCGATGGTGAGCGCGAACGCGATACGGGGCGATGGGATGGTCATCTCTACACCTCCTGTGCTGTCTCGGTGAGACGGTGTCGGGCGCTTGAGGATAGCGCCAGGATGTCGGTACATGGGGGCCTTGAAGATAGGCGGCGGGTCATTTCGGCCCGCCCGTCGAACTAGATAGGGACGTTTTTTTGCGCTGCAACATGATGAGCGGTCGTTGGAGTGGTCCCGCCGCCCTGTACTCTTGCTTCAGGTCCAGGGACGGAATTGCTGTAGGCGACCGATCGGATCGCTCGATGGGCTGTTCCGCATGTGCGATCCGCTGCGCAATCAGACCACGGAGATGCACGATGACCGAAAATGACTGCTCAGGGGGCGACGCACCCCCCGCTGCACCCTGTGTCTTTCGTTGCTGGAGATGTACCCAGGCATCGTCCGGCGTCCGTTGGAGACATGGCTCGCGTTCGCCATCCGCGTTGCCCCTGCAGCGTCGCGCGGGCCTACGCAAGCCGCCCGATGGTGATGAGCTGGGGTGCGAACTCGCCCGGGCCTGGCTCGCCGCGACCCGGGCGGGGCGCTGGCGTCTGTCGGTACAGACACGGGCCGCGCTCTGTCTGTTGGGTGGAGATGCCTCGCCATGGGAGACACTGATCGCCAGCAGTTTCGCCCGTTCCGGCGGTCGGCTGCGTTGGCATGGCTGATGACGTGCGCGTCTTGTCTCCTGCGGGAGTACATGGACCGATGAGCTTGCAATGGTTGGTGCACGGATGGCGTGTGATGATGGGGGCGCTGTCGCTGACGGCGCTGCTCGGTCTGACCGATGCCCTGGCCCAGGATGGACTGCTGCTGACACCGGGGGAGCGCCAGGGCATCGGTTATGTGAGCGGTGGGGTCGGACTCGACGAACGTCGTTATCTCGATACACGCCTCGGCATCGACTACAACCTCAAGCTCGAGTTCGCGCTGCGCGACGGTCGCTATCTCGGCGACGTCGCGGTCGAGATCCTCGGCGCCGATGGCGGGTCGCTGGTGTCGCTGCATTCCCCCGGGCCCTGGCTGCTGCTGCGCCTGCCGGAAGGGCGTTACCGGATTCGTGCCCGGACGCTGTCGCGCTCCTTCGAGCAGTCGATCAACCTGGAGTCAGACACCACCGGAACTCTGATCTTCAATGGCTGGCGGGACACACCCGTGCCCTGACGTCGCGCGCAAGCGCGGCCATGTCGTTCAGCCTCCGCTCCTCCTCCCGCTGTCGCCGTCCCGTCGAACCCTTGGTCGGCCTTGCGACCCGGATCACCCCTTGACCTCGTTGGCGGATGCCGCTCTGGTGATCGCCGTGGCGCGGGATTGTCATCGGTGATTCGGGGTTGAACAGCGCCCGCGCCTTGTCGCAGGATTCCATCAATCATCGCCGCATGTGGCCTTGCAAGGCCCATGGACGGGGGGCGTGATGCTCTGGATGCGAGACGGTGCCCGGCGGGTCCATGCGTGCCCCGTGCCTGTCGTCTCGTTCCGTTGGCCAAGGCCGTCGTCCGGGATGTGGCGGCCCCGAGGAGTGAAGAAGATGACGACGATGCAGTATGAGTCCCTGGCCGACTTCGTGCGCGCGCTCGATTTCGCCGCCGACAAGCATCGCGACCAGCGCCGCAAGGACGAGCGTGCCTCGCCCTATATCAACCACCCGATCGCCCTGACCCGGGTGCTGATCGACGAGGCCGGGGTGACTGACCCCGTGGTGCTCTGTGCCGCGCTGCTGCACGACACCATCGAGGACACCGCCACCACCGAGGCCGAGCTGATCGAGCACTTCGGGGATACCGTCACCGCCGTGGTGCTCGAGGTCAGCGACGACAGGTCGCTGGCCCAGCACGAGCGTAAACGGCTGCAGATCGAGCACGCCCCGCAGCTCTCCGAGCAGGCCCGCTTGGTCAAGCTCGCCGACAAGATCTGCAACCTGCGCGACATCCTCGACTCGCCCCCACCGGACTGGAGCCGTGAGCGCCAGCGCGCCTATTTCGACTGGGCCGGACAGGTGATCGACGGCCTGCGCGGGACCCACGCCGCGCTCGAGGCGGTCTTCGATCAGGTCCATGCCCAGGGGCGCGAACTCTGAAGCGGTGTCTACGACAGCGCCGCCAGTGCCTGCTCCAGCCGGCCGAAGCCCGCCCTTATTCACCGGCACTCTTGGTCGCGGGTGGGGCGCTTGCCGGTATCTCGGTGCACTGAGCGCCAATGCCTCAGAAGATGAGACATATCCGCGCTTCCGTTCGGATGCGTCTGCAGAACCTCTCCCGAGAAACGACGCAGCTCTTTGAGCTGATGCCCGTGCGCTATGGGTTGGCATGCCTGCTTTACTGCCCTGGCGTGCGAGCCCTCTCTGACCGATTCGTGCTCATTCGAGAAAGACGTCGAGGATGGCATCGATTTCGATTCGAACGCCGTATGTGTCGACCAGATCCAGGAGGAGGTCGAGTACGGTGGGTTGCGGTTGTATACGAGCGCGTCGATCAATGGTACCGGTATCGCGGTTATAGTAGATGTCGCTTTCAGCGAGATGTTGGAGCCGTATGCGGATCATCATCGATGATCCGCATACGGCGGATCTTTCGGCACCTCGGCGGCGTGCTGATGCCAGCGAGGCGTTGATCGCAAAGACGTTTCAGGTGATGGTGGCGTTTGGCTGCCCGAACAACCGGATGAAAGACTGCCATGACATGTTGCTCATCAGCCAGCCGTCTCCTTTCGAGGATGACTGGTTGGGACAATGGCCGCGCCCTTCGAACAGCGTGATGCTGACGATTCTGACTGATCTGCTCGATGCTCTTGCGCCGGACTTTGCCGGGGACAAGTGCAGGCAGTGTCCATGGAGCGGTGTTCTGGAGAACATGGCATTTCGTTCCGTCAGCCTCGCTGATGTGATTCCACGTGTTTATCGATTCATCATGACTCAAGCAATCACCGCAGCAGCGGTCGGCAGGAGCGACTGATGTCATCGGATCCGAGCCGTCTCATTGCCGCACTCGCACGTGACCGGATCCATCTGGACCTGAAGACGCTCGACCTGTGCTTTCTCGCTGGCCTTTACCTGCAGGCCGACCGGGCGTCACTCGCGTCTTTTGAGGAGGATGCGCTTATCGACATGTTCGAGCAGGTGTGCGATGTGGTGGATCCGGGTGCGGACCGTCCACGCAAGCGCGCAACACACGCCATCCAGCGGCTCCGTGACCAGCGCATGCTGGCCCGGGTGGACGGCGCGGGCATCGTTCGATCCGGTGAGTACACGCTGACGCGCCTGGCCGCTGCAGTCGTCGAGTACTTCCTCGCCGATGAGGCACTCACTCGCGAGAGCTTGACCTTGCTCACGGGGACGCTTCGGGCCCAGCTCGCCGAGATCCTTGCAGCGGCCAAACGCGCCGATACGGACGATGCATGGCGGGAGCGAGTGGTGGCGCCATTGCGGGTAACCGTTGGCGATCTTGTCGGCGGCATCGAGCGCCGTCAGCGCGGGCTCGATGCGCAACAGGAAGAGGTGCAGGGAGAGATGGCCGGCCTTCTGCAAGCGGATTGGTTCGGCGCGGTCGAACGATGCCAGTCGTTGCTCGACACAACCACTGATACGCTCCGAGAACTCAACGAGATCCTGCTCCGCGACACCCATCACTTTGTCGCGCTGTTGCAAGAGATTCAGTCCTCGGCTTCCGAGGCGGGACAGACCGAGTCCGAAGAGGCGGTGCAGCGCGTCATCGAGCACGTCGATCGCATCGCCGCCTGGGGCGGCGCCCGGCAGCGCGCGTGGTCGGACTATTACCAATACGTTCATCGTTATCTTCGTGATGTCGTACGCCTCGACCCGGACCGTGCATTGAGTCAGCGACTGCGCGATCAGGTCGCGGGCTGGCCGGCGACACCGTTCCACTTGCTCGTGACGGCGGCACCGTCGATCCGGCTGCTGCGTCCGCTCGAGTCGCGAGTAGAGCGGCCAGCTGTCATGAGGCCACGCGCCGATCGCGAGGGCTCTCCCGATCTTGTTGATCCTGAAGAGGCGGGCCTGGACATCGAGACTTTGGTTGAAGGGGCGCTAGCCGAGGGCGCTCGATCCCTGGCCGAGGTGACCGAGTGGGTATTGCCCCGGTTTCCTGTGGCTCTTCGCTACGCCGTTACCGGCCGCGTGGTCGACGTGTTCGTCCGTATCGTCCGGATACGCAGCACCTACGAGCGTCCGTGGCGTACTGTTGCGCCATGCCTGGAGCTGGAGGACTGGGAGCTGTCGAGGGAGGATGAGTGACGGTGAGCGCCTCCAGCTTTCGGTCCCTCGAAGAGGCCATCAGCGATGAGCATTTCCCCGAGGTGGATCTCGTGCTACGCCGCGGGCGGCACATCGGGCGCGACGACGGCACGGCCTATGACTATCTCGTCGATGCCCTCGACCACCTCGAACCCTTCTATCGGCGGTTCGGCTGTGAGCTGATACAGCGGGCGGACGGGTATTTCTACCTCCTGCCCTCGGGGGATCGACTCGGTCGTCGCCAACTGAGCGCTGGCGAGATGCTCGTCGGTCAAACGCTTGCGCTGATGTACCTGGATCCCGCCACCGTGCAGCACGGGGGCATGGTTCAGCGTGAGACGCTCCTGCAGAGGCTCTCGGGGTTATTGGGGACGGAGGCGCTGGTCCGTATCCTGAATCCACGGCGCAGGAAGTTCGACGAACGGATAGCCGCCGAGACCGTTCGCACCAAGGTCACCGAGGCCCTTCGGCGCCTCACCGACCTCGGGTTCATCGATTCGGTCGACGACGCGATGCTGCGCCTGCGTCCAGCATTGATGCGATTCGCCGAACCAGTCCGCGACCTGAGCGACCGACAAGCCGCGCTGGAACGGTTGGTCCAGAGCGGTGAGATCAGCCTTGGTGACACTGACGAATTGCGCGAGCACGGTGCCAGCGCCGGTGATGGAGTCGAGGACGACGAGGAGGAGGCGAGCGGATGAGTCGTACTTGGGCCCGGGCGCTCGTGCTCGCCAACTGGAAAGGCGTCTTCTACGAGCGCTATCTCATCGACCGGCATGTGACGGCCCTCGAGGGGGCCAATGGCGCTGGTAAGACAACGGTGATGATCGCGGCCTATGTCGTGCTCCTCCCGGATATGTCCCGGCTGCGTTTCACGAATCTCGGGGAGACCGGCGCGACGGGCGGTGATAAAGGCATCTGGGGACGCCTCGGTGAGTCTGGCCGGCCGGCCTACTCGGCGATCGAGTTCGCCCTGGCATCGGGTCAGCGCCTCATTGCCGGCGTGCACCTGGAGCGGAAGGGCGAGCCATCCGTCGAGCCAACGCCTTTCATCATCTCGGGTCTCGACATGGGTGTCCGCCTGCAAGACGTGTTCTTGCTCTCACTGGGCGACCACGACGTGGTTCCCGAACTCAACGAGCTGCGTGAGAACGCCGCACGTCTCGGTGGACGCTTGCAGGTCTTCGGTACCGCGCGCGATTACTTTGCCGTCCTGTTCGATCAGGGGGTGATGCCGCTGCGCCTCGCCACGGACGAAGAACGCAATAAGCTCAACGAGATGCTGCGTACCAGCATGACGGGCGGTATCTCACGGGCGCTGACCTCGGAGCTGCGCTCCTTTCTGTTAAAGGAAGAGACCGGGCTGGCCGATACCCTGCAGCGCATGAAGGCCAACCTTGATGCATGCAAGCGCACGCGCACCGAGGTCCAGGAGGCGCAGCAGCTCGAGCGTGAGATCGGCGGGGTGTTCGAGGCTGGACAGACCATGTTCGCCGCGGCCTTCTTCGCGACCCGAGAGCGTGCCGATGAACTCCGGCGCCGTTTGACCGAGGCCGAGGACGCTCGGCGCAAGGGCTGGGAACGGCTTGCAGAGGCCAAGGATCAGCTCGCCCGCGTTCACGATGATCTCGGCAAAAAGGCAGCTCGCCAGGAGGCTCTCGTGGCGGAGGTCAAGGCTGCCGAGGATTGGCTTCAGCGTCTTCATCGAGCGCTGCAGGCGGCTGAAGAAGTCGAGCAACGCCGCGAAGAGCTGTCTTCGTCCGAGGCCGATACACGGATTGCTGAGGCTCAACGCAAGGCGCGAGAACAAACTCGAAGCCAATGCCGGGCAGGCCTGCATTGCTGTCGGGAGGATGATTCGCGCGCCCGCGCGGGCCTCGCAGACCTCCAGCGTGGACTCGACGAACTCCACCGGCGTGCCGGCGCCTACAGGCAGGTGCTCCGTCGGAAGGGTGAGGTAGAGCGGCTACTCGAAGTAGAGGAGCTTGCGATCGGGACTGTCGCTGCTCGGGTGGCGGAGAGCAGGGCCACGCTCGATCAGGTGGATCGCTCTCGCCGAGACGCGAGGCAGCGGCTCGCTGATGCCGATCAGCACAGGCGAGATCACCGGGCCGCGCTTGAGGCACTCGAACTGATGGCAGAGGGGCCGGTCGAAGTGGACACCGCCCATTCGATGGCCCTCCAACAACTTCGCCGCTATCGGGATCTGGAGGCGCTGGCCGGGCGTCTGAGCACGATCGCCGCCGAACTTGCCGAGGCCCGCAAGTTCGCCAGCCGCCAAGCCAAGGCCAGGGAACAGGCTGAAAAACTGGGCATTTCCCTTTCGGGGCAGCGGTCTGCCCGCATCGAGATCACGGAGCCTCTTGAACAGACGGAGCTGGAGCGCGAGCGGTTGCTCGACCAAGCCCGCGAAGCTCAGGCAAACCAAGCTGACTGTCAGCGAACGCTGGACGTTGCGCTGGCGCGGCAAAAGGAGCTCGATGGTCGCGAGCCGATCTGGCGCGCCCTCGCGTTGCGCGCCCAGCGTCTGGCGGACGAACTCGGGTGTCCTCTGACGTCACTCCCGGAGCTTAAAGCTGCGCACCAGCAGGTAGGGCAGCACCTCACCCGAGTAAAGGCGAGTGAGTCCGAGCTTGTCGAGAGACGAGAGAGTCTCCAGTCGGCGGCACGAGAGCTCCTGGCCGTTGGCGGGCCGTTCGATACGGAGCTGCTGCGACTCAAAGACACCCTGGGTGCTGAACTCCTGGCCGGGGTATTCGAGGACGCGTCTGTTGAAGATGCTGCCGTGGTGGAAGCGAGGCTGGGGGCATTGGTGCAGGCGCTTGTCGTTGATGATCCGGTCACAGCCGCCAAGCAGGTCCATGGCCGCCCGGACTCGCTCTCTGATGTGTGGCTTGTCAGCCGCGACGAGGACGTTGCACGGCTCGGTGCGGACGCGGTCCGCGAGAGCGGCGAGGCGACCGATGTCATCGTCTCGGAGCCGCGGGCCATCCGCGTCACGCGGATCCCGACGCGTCCTCGCCTTGGTCGGAAGGCGCGTGAGAAGCGTGCCGCGGAGCTGCGTGCCGTGGCTGATACGCTGGATGCTCAGATCGAGAACACACGAGTGGGGCGACGCCGGTTCGAGCGCCTGGCGGAGGATGGTGAAGCCCTACTTGTGGAGCAGCGCGTGTGGCTGGCCGGCGACCCGGCACCGGAGCTGGCGGCGATTGGTCGTCAACTCTCGGAGATTCAAGAGCAACGAGAGAGCCACCGTGCTGCAGTGACCCGATTTCAGGAGGCGGCCCGCCAGCTTGCGCCGCGTATTGAGGCGCTACGCGGTCTGCTTGGTTCAGCCGTGTTGCTCGATCCCCCAGATCATGCGCAACGTCGAGACGACCTCGGGCGGGACCACGATGCCGCACAAGCGGCGCAGGCTGAGATTCAGCGTTGTCGGCAAGCCGCCCGGGTGGTCGAGGGCAAGCTCGACACGCTGCGGCGAACGCCGTTGTCGGAGGTGGAGGTTACGATTCTCGAAACCGAGCTGACTCGACTCTCGGACGAACGCGACCGGTTGGATGCCGCGATAGAGGCCATGGAATTTATCGCGGTCAACGCGGAGGCCCTGCGCTGGGACGACGCGCCTGTGCAGCTCGAAGAGAACCGGTTGCTTATTCCGGCGCTTGAGGAACAGCTGCACCGGGCAGAAGAGGCGCTTAACGAGGCGGGTGCCGCGGTCGAGGCCGCCGAGCAGGCGTTCGAAAGCGCCACAGCAAATTGGCAGGACGCCGATGGTCGTCGTCGGGCGGCCGTCGAACAACTTCGGGCCGCGGAGCGGCGCTTCAACGAAATGGAGATTCCCGACCCCACCGAAGCCGCCGTCGCGACCGCGCATGAGGCGATGCGGCGATTGGAAGAGGAGGCGACGGCGCTTGCCGCGGAACTCACAGCGCTGAACACCACCAAGGGGCGTTGTGAGGCCGAGCAGGCGCAAGCAGCTCGCGAGTACGGGGAGGCCGAGGAGAAGGTTGCTGCCGAACGCCGCGAGGCTGAGCCGGCTCTTGATCGCTGGGAGCGCCTGAGAGCGGCCGTAGTGGAGCGGAATCTACTCGCCAGCGTCGTTACCTCCGGAACCAGCGATGTCAGCGGGATCCGCGGACACGTGAATCTCGTGCAGGAGGCACACAAGCAGAGGGCTGTGCTCGTGGAGCGGCTACGAGCCGCTCACGGGGCACAGGATCTGCTCGCCAAGGTCGACAAGAACGCCGAGGGCGAAAGCATCGGGTTTGCCGACGTCTACCTAGAGCTCTGGCTGGCGGTGCGCGACTGGTTGCGTCGCCGGCTGCCGGCGCAGGTGGCCGAAGTGGACGACCCGCGAGAAGCGCTGCTGCGATTGCGTGATCAACTGACAGGGCTCGAGGAGCGCCTTTCGCGTCAGGAAAAGGATCTGCGTGGCGCCAGCGAGGATGTTGCTCGTGGGATCGACGTGCAGATCCGCAAGGCTCGAGGCCAGGTCAGCCGTCTCAACCAGAACCTCAACGGCGTCAGCTTCGGCAGCATCGAAGGGGTTCGGGTGAAGGTCCAGTCAGTGGGGCGGATGGAGCAGGTGCTTCGGGCGCTGCGTGATGGCGCTGTGCAGGGACTGCTGTTCCAGGAAAACCTGCCCATCGAGGAAGCCTTGGATGAGATCTTTCGACGCTACGGCGGTGGGCGCTCGGGTGGCCAGCGACTGCTGGATTATCGTGAGTACGTCCACCTGCAGGTGGAGATCCGTCGTACGGCTGCCCCTGACTGGGAGGCTGCGAATCCCATCCGTCTCTCCACCGGTGAGGCGATTGGTGTTGGCGCTGTGCTGATGATGGTCGTGCTCACCGAGTGGGAGCGGAATGCCACCCTGTTGCGCGGTAAGCGAGCACAGGGGTCGCTCCGCTTCTTGTTTCTCGACGAGGCCAACCGGCTCTCCCACGATAACCTGGGCGTTCTCTTTGACCTGTGTCAGACACTCGAACTGCAGCTGCTCATCGCTGCGCCAGAGGTCGCCAGGGCGGAAGGCAACACAACCTATCGCCTGGTACGGCGTGTCGATGCAGACGGGCGCGAAAAGGTGTGCGTCAGCGGGAGAAGAACGAGGGCGCATGTGTGATCTGGGTGAGCGACAACGCACGCCTGGCGTTGTTGGAGCTGCTTTCACGTGGCAGTCTCAAACGCCGGCGCACGCAGCTGGATGCGTACGACGCCCTTGCTGAGCTTCCCTGGACGCGGGCCACAGGTCGCCGCGACGAGATCGGCATGGTCGAGGAGCGCAGGGCAGAGCTTGCGGGCCTGATCGACCGGGTCTGGCCGGCATGGCGCGATGTGTTGGTGGACTTGGTGGCCGCCGGGCTACCGCCGACACCGGAGGGATATGGCCGGCTGCTCGATATCGAACGCGCCGCCGCCCTGCCCGAGCTGCCGGATCGCATCAACCGGCGAACCGCAGCCTCTCTCACGGCCTCGCATTCCAAGGCATCACTCACTGAAAGCCGAAGGGGTGCGCTCGGCGGGACCGATACCTCGCATGATGGCGCTATCAGGTTGCGTCCGCCGGCTGGGCTGTCGGCTCGAACGGTTAACGGAGTGATCGACCTCGGCGGGATTGCGGCGGTGCTGGGCGAGGTCTCGATACCGGAGCGAGCCTTGGTGGATGGCTTGGCCTTCGAGGGCGAGATGCGCGCTGTGCTCCTCGTTGAGAACCTGGGGGCGTGGCGTGACCTCTCTCCACCGCCGGGCTGGCTGTTGGCCCACGTGCCCGGCTGGGACACTGCCACCGTTGGTCACATGCTCAATCGCATCCAGGGCATACCCGTTGTGCACTTCGGCGACCTGGATCCGAATGGCGTGCGCATCATGCTGCACCTGCGCAAACGCGTACCGAACCTGAAGTGGTTTCTTCCCGAGTTCTGGTTTGAGCTCATAGACGTGTGTGGGCTCCAAGCCTCATGGCCCCAAGATCTCGAGCTCGACTTCGCGCCGGCTCCGGTGCGTGTGCTTGCTGCGCGCGGGCTATGGCTTGAGCAGGAGCGTATCGTCCTTGATCCGCGTATTCCAGAGGCCCTGGACGCGGCACTGATCCTGGATGCCCGGGATCAATGCGGTTTCGGTAGCGTTGAAGGGCCGTAATGCGACAGCCTGCTATAGCGGCGCCTCGTGACCTGATCGGGGTGTTGCGGTGTCTGCCAGGCGTCATGGCGTCACCTTCATCGGCCGGGCGCTGGATCTGCCCAAGCGCTAACAGAATGCCTCGGTGCGCTGTGCCGAGGTCGACGCCCCGGAGCAGCAGCGACCGCTCTGGACCAAGCCGGCACCGCTCAGCACGATACTCGAGCGCGCGCTCGATATCGGGACGCCTACGGCGTTGCGGGTATGGTTCGGCACGGTGTGCCTGTGGCCTGGATGCCGGGGAGGCTCGCGTGGGCGCTGATTCGTGAGCAAGGCCTGTGGGGGAGGGCACCTGCAGCACTGCCAGCTCGTGAACGATGTGATCTCCGCGCAACAAAAAAGGCCAACCATGACTGGTTGGCCTTTGCTGCTTGCTTGGTGGAGGCGGCGGGAATCGAACCCGCGTCCGCAAGCCCTCTGCCCTCGGTCCTACATGCTTAGCCCACTCTATTGTTTTTAGCCTTCTGCCGCCCGAAGGGCAGGGCGATCAGTCGGCGATTCCGTTAGGTTTTAGTGGATCAGGTCCGGACTCCCGTCACCACGATCCTGTGTGAGGTTACCCCTGGAATCCGCCGCCCACAGGCAAGTGACGGTCAGAGGCCCGCTGGGATTAAGCAGCGAGAGCGTAGTTGTCGTCGTTGGCAACTATAAGTTTGCGGAGGGTTTTACGAGGTCAACCGCACCTCGGCATGCACCTTAGGTTTCGCGACCCACGTCGAAGCCAGTCGCCCCCTTAAGTGAAAGGACACTATAGAAGAGCCGGGGTTCCCCGGCAAGTGCGGTGTGCCGGGGCGGGGCACGGATCGCCGCGGCTCAGTTGCCCTTGAACAGCCGCTCCTTCTCGCGTTGCCAGTCACGATCCTTCTCGGTGGTGCGCTTGTCGTGTTGCTTCTTGCCCTTGCCGAGGCCGATCTCGAGCTTGGCGCGACCGCGCTTCCAGTACATGGCCGTGGGCACCAGGGTGAAGCCGGCGCGCTCGGTCTGGCCGATCAGGCGGTTGAGTTCGTGGCGCTTGAGCAGCAGCTTGCGCGATCGCGTGGGGTCGGGGTTGATGTGGGTGGAGGCGGTCTGCAGCGGCGAGATGTGGGCGCCGATCAGGTAGCCTTCGCCATGGAGGATCTTGACGTAGCTCTCCTTGAGCTGGATGCGCCCGGCGCGCAGGCTCTTGACCTCCCAGCCCTCGAGTGCCAAGCCCGCCTCAAGGCGTTGCTCGATGAAGTAGTCGTGGCTCGCCTTCTTGTTGAGCGCGATGGTCGAGCCGCCGTCGGTCTTGTTCTTCTTTCCTTTAGCCATGTCGCGAGTGTAATCGATAGTCGAGGTAGGGCGGTACGGGAGGCGAGCGCCTGTCCAGCCCCCATGATACGCACATCCACGCCCTTTGGCTTGCAAGGGATAGGCTAAGCGGGTAGATTACCCGGCTCGATCAGGACGGAGTCTTTGCCATGCGAGCGCCACTGATTGCAGGGAACTGGAAGATGAACGGCAGCAAGCGCGACGCGCAGCTGCTGTTCGGCGGTGTATCAGCGGGAGCCGCCTCGCTCCAAGGAGTCGAGGTCGCGGTCTGTCCCCCTTTCCCCTATCTGGCGCTCGGTGAGGCCGAACTCGCCGATGGCGTGGTGCGTCTCGGCGCCCAGGACGTCAGCGCCGAGTCCGCTGGTGCCTATACCGGCGAGGTCGCGGCAGCGATGCTGGCCGAGTTCGACTGTCGCTACGTGATCTGTGGGCACTCCGAGCGCCGTGAGTATCACGCCGAATCAGACGCCCTGATTGCGCGCAAGCTGCAATCGGTCATCGCCAGCGGGATGCGTCCCATCCTCTGCATCGGCGAGACGCTGGAGCAGCGCGAGCGCGGCGAGACCGAGGCGGTCATCGCCGCACAACTCGATGGCGTGCTCCAGGTTGCCGGCATCGAGGTCTTCGCTGCGCTCGACATCGCTTACGAGCCGGTCTGGGCGATCGGTACCGGCAAGACCGCGACTCCCGAACAGGCGCAGCAGGTCCACGCCTTCGTGCGTGCAAGAATTGCTGCCTCGGATCAGCGTATTGCGCAGAAGCTGCGGATTCTCTACGGTGGCAGCATGAAGCCCGGTAACGCAGCCGAGCTGCTGGCGCAGCCGGATATCGACGGTGGACTGATCGGCGGCGCGTCGCTGGACGTTGATGATTTTCTCGCGATCTGTCGCGCCGCAGAGGCCGCGGCAGGTTAGCCCAGGGTAACGAGTCAGGCATGCAAACCATTTTGACAATTGTCCAGGTCTTCCTGTCGTTGGGCCTGATAGGCTTGGTCCTCATTCAGCACGGCAAGGGCGCTGACGCTGGAGCCGCTTTCGGAAGCGGTGCATCGCAGACCGTCTTCGGTTCGCAGGGGTCAGGTTCCTTCCTGACGCGAGCGACCGCGATCCTCGCGACACTGTTCTTCCTGACCAGCATGGCGCTGGCCTATTTCGCGACCCAGGTCACCGAGCCGGAAGGCTTCATGGAAGACATGGATGATGCCGTGCTGATCGAGGCCGCGCCGGAAACCCTGGTGCCGTCCGACGTGCCCTCGGTCCCTGGCGTGGACGCCGGTGACAGCGCCGCTCCGGGCGCTTCCGACATCCCCGCTGCGCCTGCAGCAGAAATTTCTGTTGACAACGACGAAAATTCTGCTAATGTAGTGGGACACGCTGACGGGCAGGCAGATGACGCATCTGTCGAGACCGGTAACAGCGAATAAAATTTATTGCCGACGTGGTGAAATTGGTAGACACGCTATCTTGAGGGGGTAGTGGCGAAAGCCGTGCCAGTTCGAGTCTGGCCGTCGGCACCAAACAGCAAACGGCATACCAGTATCTGGTATGCCGTTTTTTTATGCCGGGATCGATATTCTAAGGGATTGAAAATCCTAATATTTTTGATTGAGCGCCGGGTTGACACTGTCGTTGACGCTGCACTAGACTCAATCTTCCGGCTTTATAAGCAAACCATGAAACACGGGGGTCAAGGTGCTCGAGAACTATTTGCCCATCCTGATCTTTATCCTCGTGGGGATCCTGGTGGGTGTCGGGTCGCTCGGGCTCGGGTACCTGTTGGGACCGCGCCGACCGGATCAGGAAAAGGACTCCCCCTACGAGTGCGGTTTCGAGGCCTTCGAGAACGCACGTCTGAAGTTCGACGTCCGTTACTACTTGGTCGCAATCCTCTTTATCTTGTTCGATCTGGAGATCGCCTTCCTCTTTCCCTGGGCGGTCGTACTGGATGACCTTGGGGTGTTCGCCTTCTGGTCGATGGCGATCTTCCTCGGCATCCTGGTGGTCGGCTTCATCTACGAGTGGAAGAAGGGCGCACTGGAATGGGAATAGAAGGGGTTCTTGAAGAAGGCATCGTCACCACGACGGCCGACAAGCTGATCAACTGGGCGCGCACCGGCTCGATGTGGCCGATGACCTTCGGTCTGGCCTGCTGCGCGATCGAGATGATGCACGCCGGCGCCGCGCGTTACGACCTTGACCGCTTCGGCATCATCTTCCGCCCGAGTCCACGTCAATCCGACGTGATGATCGTCGCCGGCACCCTGGTCAACAAGATGGCCCCGGCGTTGCGCAAGGTCTACGATCAGATGGCCGAGCCGCGCTGGGTGATCTCCATGGGCTCCTGCGCCAATGGTGGCGGTTACTATCATTACGCCTATTCCGTCGTGCGCGGCTGCGATCGCATCGTGCCGGTGGATGTCTACGTGCCCGGCTGTCCGCCGACCGCCGAGGCGCTGCTCTACGGCATTCTGCAGCTGCAGAACAAGATCCGCCGAACGAACACCATCGCCCGCTGAAGCAGTCTCCATAATCCATGTCTACAGAGCACCTGACCCGCAACGCCAGGCTGGATGCGCTCGCCGCTACTCTTCGCGAGCAGTTCGCGGAACACGGCTGTGAGCTGCTGGAGCAGTTTGGTGAGCTGACCCTGGTGGTACCCGCCGAGCGTCTGCTCGACGTGTGCCTGACCCTGCGCGACCACGAGGCGTTGCGCTTCGAGCAGCTGATCGACGTCTGCGGCGTCGATTACGCCGCCTACGGCGAATCCGAGTGGGAGACCGAGACGGCCTCCTTCACCGGCTTCGGGCGCGGCGTCGATCGCGATCCCGAACTCGAACTCGACGACCCCAAGCGCTTCGCGGTGGCCTACCACCTGCTCTCGCTGGCCTACAACCGCCGGTTGCGGTTGCGGGTCCATGCCGGTGGCGCCCAGCCGATGGTCGACTCGGTGGTTGATCTCTGGCCGGCGGCCAACTGGTTCGAGCGCGAGGCCTTCGACCTCTACGGCATCCTCTTCCGCGGTCACCCCGACCTGCGTCGCATCCTCACCGACTACGGCTTCGTCGGGCATCCCTTCCGCAAGGACTTCCCGCTGATCGGCCAGGTCGAGATGCGCTACGACCCCGAGCAGGCCCGTGTGGTCTACGAGCCGGTCTCGATCGAGCCGCGGGTGCTGGTGCCGCGCGTGATCCGTGGCGAGGCACCCGCCGGGTCCGATCCCAGCCAGGAGCCAGGTGATGCCTGAGATTCGCAACTACACCATCAACTTCGGTCCCCAGCACCCCTCGGCCCACGGCGTGCTGCGTCTGGTGCTCGAACTCGACGGTGAGGTCATCCAGCGCGCCGATCCGCACGTCGGACTGCTGCATCGCGCCACCGAGAAGCTCGCCGAGAGCAAGCCCTACAACCAGAGCATCGGTTACATGGACCGGCTCGACTATGTCTCGATGATGTGCAACGAGCACGGCTACGTGCGCGCCATCGAGCAGCTGCTCGGGGTCGAGGTGCCGGAGCGCGCGCAGTACATCCGCACCATGTACGACGAGATCACGCGCATCCTCAACCACCTGATGTGGTTGGCCGCGCATGCGCTCGATATCGGCGCGATGAGCGTGTTCCTCTACTGCTTCCGCGAGCGCGAGGACCTGTTCGATTGCTACGAGGCGGTCAGCGGCGCGCGCATGCACGCGACCTACTATCGTCCGGGCGGGGTCAACCGCGACCTCCCCGAGCGCATGCCGCAGTTCGACAAGGCCGGCTCCAAGTGGCACGGCGCCAAGGAGATGGCCCGGCGCAACGCCAATCGCCAGGGCTCGCTGCTCGACTTCCTCGAGGACTTCACCGAGCGCTTCCCCAAGCACGTCGACGAGTACGAGACCCTGCTCACCGACAACCGCATCTGGAAGCAGCGTACCGTCGGCATCGGCGTGGTCTCGCCCGAGCGCGCCCAGGCCCTCGGTTTCACCGGGCCGATGCTGCGTGGCTCGGGGATCGCCTGGGACCTGCGCAAGAAGCAGCCCTATGCCGCCTACGACAAGGTCGACTTCGACATCCCGATCGGCATCAACGGCGACTGCTACGATCGCTATCTGGTGCGCATGGAGGAGATGCGCCAGTCCAACCGCATCATCCGTCAGTGCATCGACTGGCTGCGCGTCAACCCCGGTCCGGTGCGCATCGACGATGCCAAGGTGATCGCGCCCTCGCGCGAGCGGATGAAGGCGGACATGGAAGCCCTGATCCATCACTTCAAGCTCTTCAGCGAGGGCTATTGCACCCCGCCCGGCGAGGTCTATGCCGCGGTCGAGGCGCCCAAGGGCGAGTTCGGCTGCTACATCGTCTCCGACGGCGCCAACAAGCCCTACCGGCTGAAGATCCGCGCCCCCGGCTTCCCCCATCTGGCCGCCCTCGACGAGATGTCGCGCGGTCACATGATCGCCGACGTGGTGGCCATCATCGGGACGCTGGATATCGTCTTCGGGGAGATCGATCGCTGATGAGTTTTCGTACCACACCGCTCACCGTCGCGCACGATCGCGACAAGTCGACCCTGTTCACCGCAGAGCTGCGCGAGGCGATCGATGCCTTGCTGACCCGCTACCCCGAGGACTGGCAGCAGTCGGCGGTGATGCCCGCACTGACCCTGCTGCAGGACGCCAACGGTGGCTGGCTCACCCGCGAGCTGATGGACGACCTGGCGGCCTATCTCGACATGCCCGAGGTCGCCGTCTACGAGGTCGCCACCTTCTACGGCATGTACGACCTCGAACCCCAGGGACGGCACAAGGTCTGTGTCTGCAACAGCGTCTCCTGCATGTTGCGCGGCTCCGAGACGCTGATCGAGCACGTCGGTGAGAAGTACGGGGTGGGGCCGGGCGAGACCACCGCCGATGGTCGCTTCACCCTCAAGGAAGTCGAATGTCTCGGGGCCTGCCGCCATGCGCCGGCGGTGCTGGTCGACAAGACCTACCACGAGAACCTCTCGCCGGAGGCGCTCGACGAACTCATCGACGGGCTGGAGTGAGACCATGGTCGAGAACCAGAACACCGTATGCTTTCGCACCATGCACCTCGAGGCCGCGACGCGGCACAGCCTCGAGGCCTATCGCAGCGTCGGCGGCTATGTCCAGTGGGAGCGCATCCTCCGCGAACGCCCGGATCCCAATGACCTGATCGAGGAGGTCAAGCGCTCCAACCTGCGCGGACGCGGTGGCGCGGGCTTCCCCACCGGGCTGAAGTGGAGCTTCATGCCGCGCACCGCGCCGGGGCAGAAGTACATCGTCTGCAACTCCGACGAGGGCGAGCCGGGCACCTGCAAGGACCGCGACATCCTGCGCTACAACCCGCACCAGGTGATCGAGGGCATGGCCATCGCCGGCTACTGCATCGGCGCCACCGTCGGTTACAACTACATCCGCGGCGAGTTCTACGAACCGATCGCGCGCTTCGAGGAGGCGCTCGGCGAGGCCTATGAGGCCGGGCTGCTGGGGCGCGACCTGCTCGGCTCCGGGGTCGACTTCGATCTCTATGTCCATTGCGGCGCCGGCGCCTACATCTGTGGCGAGGAGACCGCGCTGCTCGAGTCGATCGAGGGCAAGAAGGGACAGCCGCGCTACAAGCCGCCGTTCCCCGCCCAGCAGGGTCTCTACGGTTGCCCGACCACCATCAACAACACCGAATCGCTGGCCTCGGTGCCGGTGATCCTGGAGCGTGGCGGGCAGTGGTTCCTCGAGCAGGGACGGCCCAACAACGGTGGTCCCAAGCTGTTCTCGGTCAGTGGCCATGTCAACCGCCCGAACAACTTCGAGGTGCCGCTCGGTACCCCCTTCCGCGATCTCCTGGAGATGGCCGGCGGGGTGCTCGACGATCGCCCGCTCAAGGCGGTGATCCCCGGCGGCTCCTCGGTCCCGGTGGTGCCGGGCGAGATCATGATGCAGACCGACATGGACTACGACTCCATCGCCAAGGCCGGCTCCATGCTCGGCTCGGGCGCGGTGATCGTGATCGCCGAGGGCACCTGCATGGTGCGCGTGCTGCACAACCTCTCGCATTTCTACATGCATGAGTCCTGCGGTCAGTGCACGCCGTGTCGCGAGGGCACCGGCTGGCTGGCGCGGGTGCTCAAGCGCATCCTCGACGGTCAGGGGCGCGCCGAGGACCTGGAGCTGCTCGAGAGCGTGGCCGGACGGATCGGCGGGCGCACCATCTGCGCCCTCGGCGATGCCGCGGCGATGCCGGTGCAGAGCTTCCTCAAGCACTACCGGCACGAGTTCGCGTACCGGATCGAACACGGACGCAGCATGGTCGCCTGAGCGGCCGCGCCCTTCGAGCCATCCTCTGTCGGCCGGCGGCCCGTGTCGCCGCCGACCGTGAATCCATGAGCAGACGGTGTCCGCCGCGGCGGACATCCTGGCGCCCCGTAGCGAGTGCACCTCGGGCGTCTCAATGCGGCCCTCTGGAGGCCGCGTCACTGGTGCCGATCGAGAGACCTTAATGACGGACAAGATCACCATCGAGATCGACGGCCGTGCCTGTGAGGCAGCGCCGGGGGAGATGATCATCGCGGTCGCCGACCGTGAGGGCATTACCATTCCCCGCTTCTGCTATCACAAGAAGCTGTCCATTGCGGCGAACTGTCGGATGTGTCTGGTCGAGGCCGAGGCCGGCGGTCGTCCCTTCCCCAAGCCGGTGCCGGCCTGTGCGACCCCGGTCAGTGACGGGATGAAGGTGCAGACGCGCTCGCCCAAGGCCATCGATGCCCAGGAGGGCACGATGGAGTTCCTGCTGATCAATCACCCGCTCGACTGTCCGATCTGCGATCAGGGCGGCGAGTGCGAGCTGCAGGACGTGGCCATGGGCTACGGCGGTGACGTGTCGCGCTACAGTGAGCGCAAGCGGGTGGTCGAGGACGAGGACCTCGGCCCGCTGATCGCCACCGAGATGACCCGCTGCATCCACTGCACCCGCTGCGTGCGCTTCGGCGCCGAGATCGCCGGGGTGCGTGAGCTTGGCGCCACCGGGCGCGGCGAGACGATGCGCATCGGCACCTTCACCGCCGTCGCCGTGGAGCACGAACTCTCGGGCAATGTCATCGACCTCTGTCCGGTCGGTGCCCTGACCTCCAAGCCCTATCGCTTCCAGGCCCGCGCCTGGGAGCTGACCGGTCGCGACAGCATCTCCCCGCACGACGGGGTCGGCGCCAACCTGCGCCTGCACGTGCGTCGCGACCAGGTGCTGCGGGTCCACCCCAACGACAACGAGACGGTCAACGAGACCTGGATCGCCGACCGCGACCGCTTCAGCTACGAGGGCCTGCATGCCGCCGATCGGCTCACTCAGCCGATGATCAAGCGCGACGGCGCCTGGCAGGCGGTGGCCTGGGGCGAGGCGATGACCCTGGTGGCCGAGCGGCTCAAGGCCGCCGATCCGGCCACCAGCGGTTGGTGGCTGGCGCCCAACGCCACCCTCGAGGAGCTCTATCTCGCGCAGCGGGTGGCGCGTGGACTCGGCGTCGCCGACATCGACAGCCGACTGCGTCAGCAGGACTTCCGCGACGACGCGGTGGCGCCGCTGCGCCCCTGGCTCGGCTGCACCATCGCCGAGCTCGAGACCCGGCGTGCGATCCTGGTGATCGGCAGCGACCTGCGCCAGGAGCAGCCGCTGCTCGCCCATCGCATCCGCAAGGCCGCGCTCGCCGGCGCCGGGGTCGGTTGCGTCAATCCGCTCGAACTCGAACTCAATCACGCCGCCACCCAGCTGGTGGTCGATCCGGCGGCCTTGCCCGCGGCGCTGGCGGCGATCGCCAAGGCGCTCGACTGCGCTCCAGAGGGCGCGGGCGCGGCGCTGATCGCCGCCGCCGAGCCCGGCGAGGCGCAGCGCGCGCTCGCCGAGCTGCTGCGCGCCGGTGAGGCCGGGCAGGGCGGTCTGGTCGCGCTCGGCGCGCTCGCCGTCGCCCATCCCGATTACGCGCTGATCCGCGCCCTGGCCGAGACCATCGCCACGGCCAGCGGTTGCGCGCTCGGCTGGCTGCCGGCGGCGGCCAACAGCGTCGGTGCCCATCTCGCCGGCGCCTTGCCCCAGGTCGGCCCCGGTGGCGTCGCGCTGGAGCGGCCCGGGCGTGCGCTCGATGCGATGCTCGCCGAGGCGCCGCGCACCCTGGTGCTGTGGGGCGTCGAGCCCGATCGCGATCTGGTCGACCCGGCGCGGGCGATGGCCGCCTGCGAGCAGGCGGAGTTCGTCGTCGCCTGCTCGGCCTTCCGCTCGCCGTCGCTGGAGGCGGTCGCCGACGTGCTGCTGCCGATCGGCGCCTTCGCCGAGACCTCCGGCACCTTCGTCAACGCCAGTGGCGTCTGGCAGTCGTTCCAGGGCGCGGTGGCGCCCCCGGGCGAGGCACGCCCGGGCTGGAAGGTGCTGCGGGTGCTCGGCAACCTGCTCGACCTGCGCGGCTTCGACTATGTCAGCGCCGCCGGGGTCCGTGAGGAACTCGCCGAGTGCTGTGGTGAGGCCGTGCACGACAACGCCGCGCGCGCGGCGCTCGGCGCGCTCGAGCCGCGTCTCGCCGAGGGCGGGCTGGCGCGGGTCGGCGGGGTGCCGATCTATGCGCTCGACGCCTTGGTGCGACGCGCCCCGGCGCTGCAGCGCACCGCCATGCCGCGCGCCGCCCTCGCGCTCTATCTGCACCCGGAGCGGGCCGCCGCGCTGGGGCTAGAGGAGGGCGCCGAGGCGACCCTGACCCAGGGCGGCCGGACGCTCGACTGCGAGGTGCGGCTCGATGCACGGCTCGCCCCCGGGTGTGCCTGGGTGCCGGCCGCGGTCGCGGGCAGCGAGCGGCTCGGCGCGCAGATCGGCCCGATCGAGATCACCGCCGCCGGCGCCCAGAGAGGATGATGCGACTATGATCGAACTGTGGAACAGCCTCCCGGTGGTGATCCAGATCCTGCTCAAGATCACCGCCATCCTGGTCCCGCTGCTGCTGCTGGTGGCCTATTACACCTATGCCGAGCGCAAGGTGATCGGCTATATCCAGGTCCGCATCGGCCCCAACCGGGTCGGTTGGCGCGGCCTGCTGCAGCCGATCGCCGATGCGCTGAAGCTGTTGCTCAAGGAGGTGGTGATCCCCTCCAAGGCCGACAAGGCGCTCTTCCTGATGGCCCCGGTGATCACCATCGGCCCGGCGATGGCCGCCTGGGCGGTGATCCCCTTCGACGCCGGGCTGGTGCTCTCGGACATCAACGCCGGGCTGCTCTATGTGCTGGCGCTGACCTCGCTCGGGGTCTACGGCGTGATCATCGCCGGCTGGGCCTCCAACTCCAAGTACGCGCTGCTCGGCGCGATGCGCTCGGCGGCGCAGATCGTCGCCTACGAGATCGCCATGGGCTTTGCCCTGGTCGGGGTGCTGGTGGCCGCCGGTAGCCTCAATCTCGGCGCCATCGTCGAGGCCCAGGCGGGTAACCTGTTCACCTGGTACTGGCTGCCGCTGCTGCCGCTGTTCGGGGTCTATCTGATCTCGGGCGTGGCCGAGACCAACCGCGCGCCCTTCGACGTCGCCGAGGGCGAGTCGGAGATCGTCGCCGGCTTCCACGTCGAGTACTCGGGGATGGCCTTTGCGGTCTTCTTCCTCGCCGAGTACGCCAACATGATCCTGATCTCGGCGCTGACCGCGGTGCTGTTCATGGGCGGCTGGCTGTCGCCGCTGCCGCAGTCCTGGGTCGACGGGGTGGCGCTGCTCGACGACGGCTTCCACTGGTTCGCGTTGAAGACCGGCTTCTTCATGTTCCTGTTCCTGTGGCTGCGCGCGACCTTCCCGCGCTACCGCTACGACCAGATCATGCGCCTGGGCTGGAAGGTGTTCATCCCGATCACGATCGTGTGGATCCTGGTCGTGGCGCTGGCGGTGGTCTACCGGCTGCCGCCGTGGTGGTCGGCGTGATTGTGGAGGAGGCAAGATGCTGAAACACGCGCGAGAGTATGTGCAGAGCCTGCTCCTGGTCGAGCTGTTCCGGGGGATGCGGGTCACCGGCGGTTATCTGTTCAAACGCAAGTTCACGGTTCAGTACCCGGAGGAGCGCGCGCCGATCTCGCCGCGCTTCCGTGGGCTGCATGCGCTGCGTCGCTATCCCAACGGCGAGGAGCGTTGTATCGCCTGCAAGCTGTGCGAGGCCGTCTGTCCGGCGCTGGCCATCACCATCGAGGCCGAACCGCGCGAGGACGGCTCGCGGCGCACCACGCGCTACGACATCGATCTGTTCAAGTGCATCTATTGCGGCTTCTGCGAGGAGTCCTGCCCGGTCGACTCGATCGTCGAGACCGGGGTCTACGAGTATCACTTCGAGAATCGTGGTGAGCACATCATGACCAAGGACAAGCTGCTGGCGATCGGCGACAAGTACGAGTCCGAGATCGCCGCGGCGCGGGCGGCCGATGCGCCCTATCGATGAACGGGATCACGCGCCGTCTCGCGCATCCAGGAGACTAGGGATCAACCATGGGCTTTGAAAAGTTTCTCTTCTACGTCTTCGCCGCCATCACCCTGGCGGCGGCGGGGATGGTGGTGACGCGGCGCAATCCGGTGCACGCGGTGCTCTATCTGGTGCTCGCCTTCTTCTCCAGCGCCGCGCTCTGGCTGCTGCTCGAGGCCGAGTTCCTCGGGCTGGTGCTGGTGCTGGTCTATGTCGGCGCGGTGATGGTGCTGTTCCTGTTCGTGCTGATGATGCTCGACATCGACCTGGCGACGTTGCGCGCGGGCTTCATCCGCTATCTGCCGCTCGGCGCGGTGATCGCGGTGGTGATGGCCGCGCAGATCCTGCTGGTGGTGGGGCCCGGCAACTTCGGTGCCGAGCAGTTCCCGGCACCGGCCGCGGCGCCGGCCGAGGCCTCCAACATCGAGGAGGTCGGGATGCTGCTCTACACCGCCTATGTCTATCCCTTCGAGCTGGCCGCGGTGATCCTGCTGGTGGGCATCATCGCCGCCATCCGTCTGACCCTGCGCAAGCGTCCCGATACCAAGTATGTCGATCCCAAGCATCAGGTCGAGGTGCGCAAGGGGCCGGACCGGGTGCGTCTGGTCTCGCAGGTCTCCACGGCGGGGCTGCGCGAGGAGCAGGGCGCGCGGGGTGTTGCACAATCGCAAGAGGAAGGGTCCGCATGATCGCGCTCTCCGACTATCTGATCCTCGGTGGTCTGCTGTTCTCGATCTCGGTGGCCGGGATCTTCCTGAACCGCAAGAACCTGATCCTGCTGCTGATGTGCATCGAGCTGATGCTGTTGGCGGTGAACATGAACTTCGTGGCCTTCTCGCACTTCCTCGGGGATGTCACGGGACAGGTGTTCGTCTTCTTCATCCTCACCGTCGCGGCCGCCGAGGCGGCGATCGGACTGGCCATCCTGGTGGTGCTGTTCCGTAACCGACGGTCGATCAATGTGCAGGATCTCGACGTCCTGAAAGGGTAGGGCGCGCGCGGGCGCCGAGGCGCCGGCGGTCCCTGGGAATCGTCGTTGCGGCGCGCGCGGCGGCGCGCGGAGGCCCTCGGGCGCCGCCGCCTCACCGCGGTCGGCACCCGTGGACACGGCAAATAGAGCGAAAGAGCAGAAATCAAGATGGAAAACGTCTACCTGACCATCGTGCTCGCGCCCCTGGTCGGCGCCATCGTCGCCGGCTTCTTCGGCGGCAGGATCGGCCGCGTGGGCGCGCACTCGGTGACCATCGCCGGCGTGGGCCTCTCCACACTCCTGTCGTTGTGGGTGCTGGGACGCTTCATCTGGGCGGAGCAGGCGGTGTTCGATGGCACCGTCTACACCTGGCTGGTCTCCGACGGCATGCGCTTCGAGGTCGGCTTCCTGGTCGACAAGCTCACCGCGATGATGATGGCCACGGTGACCTTCGTCTCGCTGATGGTGCATATCTACACCATCGGCTACATGGCCGACGACGAGCACAACTGGCCCGAGGGTGCGCTCACCGGTCGCAACAGCTATCAGCGCTTCTTCAGCTACATCTCGCTGTTCACCTTCTCGATGCTGATGCTGGTGATGGCGAACAACTTCATGCAGCTGTTCTTCGGCTGGGAGGCGGTCGGTCTGGTCTCCTACCTGCTGATCGGCTTCTGGTCGACCCGCGAGAGCGCGATCTTCGCCAACCTCAAGGCCTTCCTGGTCAACCGCGTCGGCGACTTCGGCTTCCTCCTCGGCATCGCCGCGGTGGCGATGTATTTCGGCACCCTCGACTACGCCGAGGTGTTCGCCGCCGCCCCGGGGCTGGCCGATACCGAGGTGGCGCTGTTCGGCGGCATCTCGCTGATGACCCTGATCTGCGTGCTGCTGTTCATCGGCGCCATGGGTAAGTCGGCGCAGGTGCCGCTGCACGTCTGGCTGCCCGACTCGATGGAGGGCCCGACCCCGATCTCGGCGCTGATCCACGCCGCCACCATGGTCACCGCCGGTATCTTCATGGTTGCGCGGATGTCGCCGCTCTACGAGCTCTCCGAGGCGGCGCTGAGCTTCGTGCTGATCATCGGCGCCACCACCGCCTTCTTCATGGGGCTGATCGGTCTGGTGCAGAACGACATCAAGCGGGTGGTCGCCTACTCGACGCTCTCCCAGCTCGGCTACATGATCACCGCGCTCGGCGCCTCGGCCTATGCCGCCGGCGTCTTCCATCTGATGACCCACGCCTTCTTCAAGGCGCTGCTGTTCCTCGCCGCCGGCTCGGTGATCATCGCGATGCACCACAAGCAGGACATCCGCGAGATGGGCGGTATGCGCAAGTTCATGCCGATCACCTGGATCACCGCGCTGATCGGCTCGCTGGCGCTGATCGGCTTCCCCGGCTTCTCCGGCTTCTTCTCCAAGGACGCGATCATCGCCGCGGTCAACGAGACGGCGATCTTCGGCGGTGGCTACGCCTCGGTGCTGCTCACCCTCGGCGTGCTGGTGACCGCGCTCTACAGCTTCCGCATGTACTTCCTGGTGTTCCACGGCAAGCCGCGGATGGACGAGCATACCCGCGAGCACCTGCACGAGACGCCCTGGGTGGTGACCGTGCCGCTGGTGATGCTGGCCATCCCCTCGCTGTTCATCGGCTGGTTCGCAATCGAGCCGATGCTGATCAACGACTGGTTCGCCTCGGGTGACTGGAGCCCGATCATGGTCGCCCCCGAGCACGACACCCTGGCGCATCTGCGCGAGCACTGGCACGGCCAGAGCGCCTTCGTGATGCACGCGCTCGGCACCCCGACGCTGATGCTCGCGCTCGGTGGTCTGGTGCTCGCCGCGCTGATCTGGTGGGTGGTCGCCGCGCGCAAGCCCGACATCGACGCCAAGCTGCTCGCCCTCGGCGGGCCGCTGACCCGGTTGCTGCAGAACAAGTACGGCTTCGACGACTTCAACCAGCGCTTCCTCGCCGGTGGCGCGCAGCTGCTCGGTCAGACCTTCTGGAGCCGTGGCGACCGGGCGCTGATCGATGACGGTATGGTCAACGGCTCGGCGCGTAGCGTGGGCCGCATGGCCGGCGTGCTGCGTCTGCTGCAGACCGGTTATCTCTACCATTACGCTATCGCGATGATCGTCGGTCTGGTCGGCCTGATGACGATCTTCGTGACCCTCTGACGCGCACAGGGAGACGCCCCGCATGTATCAGTTTCCGCTGCTGACGCTGCTCATCTGGCTGCCGATCGTCGGCGGTATCGCC
Source organism: Marichromatium sp. AB32 (assembly GCF_003718675.1). NCBI lineage: Bacteria > Pseudomonadati > Pseudomonadota > Gammaproteobacteria > Chromatiales > Chromatiaceae > Marichromatium > Marichromatium sp. AB32. The sequence continues at coordinate 20,111 of NZ_RHFJ01000010.1, read as the reverse complement.
GTGCTGGCCAGTGGTGACAGGTCGGCCTCCACCTCCAAGTGGACCGCGCTCGGCTTCGCCGTGCTCACCTTCGTCTCCAGCCTGTGGCTGTGGTTCGGCTTCGATCCGGGCACCGCCGAGATGCAGTTCGCCGAGCGCGTGGCCTGGATCCCGACCTTCGACGTCTACTACGCGCTCGGGGTCGACGGCATCTCGATGCCGCTGATCATCCTCACCACCTTCATCACCATCTTCGTGGTGATCGCCGGCTGGGAGGTGATCAGCTACAAGCCGAGTCAGTACATGGCCGCCTTCCTGATCATGGAAGGCGTCATGATCGGCGTGTTCTCGGCGCTCGACGCGGTGCTCTTCTACGTCTTCTGGGAGGCGATGCTGATCCCGATGTTCATCATCATCGGGGTCTGGGGCGGGCCGAACCGGGTCTATGCGACCATCAAGTTCTTCATCTACACCTTCTTCGGTTCGGTGTTCATGTTGGTCGCGCTGATCTACATGTACTTCCAGGCCGACAGCTTCAGCATCCTCGACTTCCACGGCCTCGAGCTGGGGATGACCGCGCAGACGCTGATCTTCATCGCCTTCCTGCTCGCCTTCGCGGTCAAGGTGCCGATGTTCCCGGTGCACACCTGGCTGCCCGACGCCCATGTCGAGGCGCCCACCGGCGGTTCGGTGGTGCTGGCGGCGATCATGCTCAAGATCGGCGGCTACGGCTTCCTGCGCTTCTCGATGCCGATCGCCCCGGACGCCAGCGCCGCGCTCGCCTGGCTGATCATCGCCATGTCGCTGATCGCGGTGGTCTATATCGGCTTCGTCGCTCTCGCCCAGCGCGACATGAAGAAACTGATCGCCTATTCCTCGATCGCCCACATGGGCTTCGTCACCCTCGGCTTCTTCATCGTCTTCGCCATCGTGCAGAACTCGACAGCCGGTGCCGGTGCGGTGATGGGCGTCGAGGGCGGCATGGTGCAGATGATCTCGCACGGCTTCATCTCCGGCGCGCTCTTCCTCTGTGTCGGCGTGCTCTACGACCGGGTGCACTCGCGCGAGATCGCCGATTACGGCGGCGTGGTCAACACCATGCCCTGGTTCGGCGCCTTCTTCGTCTATTTCGCCATGGCCAACTCGGGGCTGCCGGGCACCTCCGGGTTCGTCGGTGAGTTCATGGTGATCCTCGCCACCTTCCGTGCCAACTTCTGGTGGGCGCTGCTGGCGGCCACCACCCTGATCCTCGCCGCGGCCTATACCCTGTGGATGATCAAACGGGTGGTGTTCGGCCCGGTGGCCAACGACAAGGTCGCGGCGCTCACCGACCTCAACCGTCGCGAGGCGCTCAACCTCGGCGTGCTCGCCGCGGCGGTGCTGGCGCTCGGTCTGTGGCCGGCGCCGCTGCTCGAGGTGATGCACACCTCGGTCGAGCATCTGGTCGCCCAGGTGACCACCTGCAAGCTGCCGGCCGACGAGATCGGCGCCTGTGTGCTCGCGCGCCCCGAGCCGCTGGCCACCGTCGTCCAACCCTGACCCCTTGTCGCGTGCAGGTCCGGGGCGGTTGAGCACCGCCCCCGCCCCGGGCGCCGCGAACGCGGATCTACTCTCACTGGAAGATTCACATGCACTTCGACGCCGCCAACCTCTTGCCGATCCTGCCCGAGATCGCGGTGCTGCTCACCGCCGCCATCGTGCTCGTGGTCGATCTCTACATCGCTGAACGTCATCGCGAGGTGATCCACGGACTGACCCTGATCGGTCTGGTGGCCGCCGTTGCCCTGACCGCCGCGGTCGGTGGTGGCGCCACCGAGCTGGTGTTCGACGGCAACGTCGTGCGCGACTCGCTGGCCGATCTGCTCAAGGGGGCGATCCTGGTGGTCAGCCTCTTGGTGTTCATCTATGCCCGTCCCTGGCTGCGCGATCGCGACATGCTGGTCGGCGAGTTCTACATGCTCGGGCTGTTCGCGGTGCTCGGCATGTTGGTGATGGTCGCGGCCAACAGCTTCATCACCGTCTATCTCGGTCTCGAGCTGCTGGCGCTGAGTCTCTATGCGCTGGTCGCCTTCGATCGCGACTCCTCGCGCGGGGCCGAGGCGGCGATGAAGTACTTCGTGCTCGGCGCCCTGGGCTCGGGCATGCTGCTCTACGGCATCTCGATGGTCTACGGCGCCACCGGCTCGGTCGAGTTCGGTGCGGTGGCCGAGGCGCTCGCCAGCCAGGGCATGGAGAACAAGGTCCTGGTCTTCGGTCTGGTGTTCATGGTCATCGGCATCGGCTTCAAGTTCGGCGCCGTGCCCTTCCACATGTGGGTGCCCGACGTCTACGAGGGCGCCCCGACCCCGGTGGTGCTGCTGCTCGGCAGCGCGCCGAAGATCGCCGCCTTCGGGCTTGCCATCCGTCTGCTGGTCGATGGCCTGGGCAGCCTCCATGCCGACTGGCAGGGCATGCTGCTGATCCTCGCGGTGCTGTCGATGGGGATCGGCAACCTGGTGGCGATCGCCCAGCGCAACATCAAGCGGATGCTCGCCTACTCGACCATCTCGCACGTCGGCTTCATCTTCCTCGGTCTGCTCGCCGGCACCGAGCAGGGCTATGCCGCGGCGATGTTCTACACCATCACCTACGCGGTGATGGCCACCGGCGCCTTCGGCATCCTCATCATCCTCAGCCGCAAGGGCTTCGACGCCGAGCGCATCGAGGACCTCAAGGGCCTCAACGAGCGCGACTCCTGGTACGCGGCGATGATGGCCCTGGTGATGTTCTCGATGGCCGGGGTGCCGCCGCTGGTCGGCTTCATGGCCAAGCTGCTGGTGCTCGAGGCGGTGGTGCGCATCGGCTTCGTGTGGCTGGCGGTGGTGGCGGTGATCTTCTCGATCATCGGTGCCTTCTACTACCTGCGGGTGGTGCGCTACATCTATTTCGACAAGCCCGAGGAGGATGCGCCGGCGCTGGTCAGCAGCGGCGGGGTGCGGGTGGCGATGTCGCTCAACGGGCTGGCGCTGCTCGCGCTCGGGATCTTCCCGGCGAGCCTGCTGGCCGTCTGTCAGGCGGTCTTCGGCGCCTGATGTGGTGCGCGTGCCGGTGAGCACCGGCGCGCGGACTCGACATTCCCCGTCTGGTGGCGAGAGGTGGCATGGCGCGCTGGTTGTCTCGACGCGTTCGCGCAAGCTACCATGGCCGCTTTGCTCTAATGGAGTCCACGCATGTTACGCGGCAGCATCGTTGCGTTAGTCACGCCCATGCACGCCGATGGCACGGTCGATGAGGAGAGCCTGGGCGCGCTCATCGACTGGCATGTCGAGTCCGGGACCACGGCGATCGTCGCCGTCGGCACCACCGGCGAGTCGGCCACCCTCGACGAGGATGAGCACTGTGCGGTCATCCGCCGTTGTGTCGAGTTCGCCGCCGGGCGCATCCCCGTCATCGCCGGTACCGGCGCGAACTCGACGCGCGAGGCCATCGCGCTGACCCGTTGCGCCCAGTCGGCCGGGGCCGACGCCGCGCTGCTGGTCACCCCTTACTACAACAAGCCGACGCAGGAAGGGCTCTATCTGCACTTCAAGGCGATCGCCGAGGCGGTCGACCTGCCGCAGATCCTCTACAACGTCCCCGGTCGCACCGCCTGTGACATGCACAGCGATACGGTGGCGCGCCTGGCCACGATCGACAACATCGTCGGCATCAAGGATGCCACCGGAGAGCTCGAGCGGGTGACGGCGTTGCGCGAGGGCTGCGGGCCGGACTTCGCCCTCTACAGCGGCGATGACGCCACCGGTTGCGAGTTCATGCTGCGCGGCGGTGACGGGGTGATCTCGGTGACGACCAACGTCGCCCCGCGCGAGATGCAGGCGATGTGCGCCGCAGCGCTCGCCGGCGAGCGCGAGCAGGCCGTCGCCCTCGATCAGCCCCTCGCCGGTCTGCATGCCGAGTTGTTCGTGCAGTCCAACCCGATCCCGGTAAAATGGGCCGTCTCCGAACTGGGGCGCAGCCCGCGCGGGATCCGGTTGCCGTTGACCTGGCTCTCCGATGAATATCACGGACGTGTCAGGGCCGCCATGGAGCGGGCCGGCATCCTCTGATCGTCACGCCTGGGCCGGGGGAGGGCGCCGCAGCGCTACCCCCGGCCGGCGCCCACGCGTCCCCCAACTCCACTGAGAGGTTGCTGACGTTGAGAGCAAGTTTCTGGCTGCCCGGTGTCTGTGCCGTGGCGATCCTGGTCCCCCTGATGGCCGGCTGCAGCATGTCCGCCGTCAACGACGCGCTGCCCGACCAGCGTCTCGCCTACAAAAAGCAGCGCGAGGCCGGCGAGAACCTCGAGGTTCCGCCGGATCTGGTCGGCAGCAGCTTCGACGATGCGCTCGATGTGCCCGGGGTCGTGGCCGGTACCACCACCTATTCCGAATACTCCGGCTCGCGCGCGGCGCGGGCGCGGATCGCCGCCTCGGGGTCCACCGAGGTGCTGCCCGAGGTCGCCGACGTCGAGCTCAAGCGTCGCGGTGACGAGCGCTGGCTCGAGGTCGAGGGTTCGCCGCAGCAGGTGTGGTCGCGGGTCGTCGCCTTCTGGCGCGAGCAGGGGATCCTGCTGCTCGACCAGAACCCCGCCATCGGGGTGATGCGCACCGACTGGCTCGACAACCGCGCCGAGATCCGCAAGGACTTCGTCACCCGCATGCTGAGCAAGGTGGTCGAGGGGGTCTATGCCACCTCGACGCGCGATCAGTACCGGGTGCGCATCGAACGTGGCACCGGCGCCGGCACCACCGATGTCCATCTCAGCCATCGCGGCATGGAGGAGAAGCTGGTCACCAACGCCCTCGGCGACAGTGCCGGGACGGTGTGGGAGCCCAGCGGTCGTGATGCCGGCAAGGAGGCCGAGATGTTGCGCCGGCTGATGATCTATCTCGGTGCCTCGACACAGCGTGCCGCCACGGCGGTCGCCACACGTGGCGGCGATACGGTTGCGCCGCAGCGGGCGCGACTGACCGAGGACGGCGGTGTCCAGGTGCTGGCGATCGACGAGGAGTTCCGTCGCGCCTGGCGCCTGACCGGCTCGGCGCTCGATCGCGCCGGCTTCGCGGTCGAGGATCGCGACCAGAGTCGTGGGCTCTATTACGTTCGCTACGGCGGCGAGGGCGGGCGTGCGGTCGAGGAGGAGGAGAAGCGCGGCATGTTCTCGCGTCTGGCCTTCTGGCGTGGCAAGGGCGACTCGGAGGAGGGGGTGCGTCAGTACCTGATCCAGGTCGAGGGCGATACCCAGAGATCCCGCGTCCGGGTGCTCGACGACAAGGGGCGGATCGACGACTCGGCCAGCGCCGAGCGCATCCTCGGTCTGCTGCAGGCCGAGATCCGCTGACAGCCCTGGCCTTGCCAGTGGCCCGTAGGTTGGGTTGCCGCTTCTTGGCAACCCAACGTCTGCTGCGATGTCCGATCATCGACCTTGACCGCCTGTGCTGAACCGAGGTGGCTCTTGGTGTCAGTTGCCGATGTCGATGTCGGGCTGTCCGTCGATGCGCCCTGGCGAGTTGTCGATGGGGTGATGTCTGGGCAAGCCATGCCCGACCTGGAAGCCGATGCATCTGCCCCGCCCGTGTCTCCTCGGCGCCCTGGCGATTGGCATCAGCCTTGAGCGATCCGAGGCGGGGCGCAGCTGCTCATGACCAGCGGTTTCAGGTCGGGCGAGGTCCTGGCGGTCCAGCCTCTCTCAGTCCTCGGCCTCGCTCAGCCAGCCTTGCAGCGCGTCGACCAGTGACTGCGCCTGGGCGCGGCTGGAGATGTTGAACTTCGACTGCTGTCGATACTCGCCGCTGCGTTTTTGATAGCGGCGGATGGTGAACTTGTCCGGGCCGTAGCAGTTCTTGGCGCGGTCCCAGTCGCGATAGCGGAAGACGATGGTCGTCCAGCTCCCCTTGGAGAGGATCACCTTGTCGAGTTGCTGCGTGGTTTCGATCCCGTCCTCGACATAGCTGACGGACAGGTCTTCGACCGTTTCGGTCATTGATTGAATCTCCTTGCTGATGATGGACCGCGTTCAGCGGTTTGCGCGCGCACCATTGCGCAGCAGCAATCGCTCGATGGTCCCGGCGTCCGGGCCGATTCCGGGTTGGCGCGCCAGTTCCAGTGGCAGATGGCCCTTGCCGTCGACGCGGTTGACGTCAGCGCCATTGTCGATGAGTCGGGAGACGGCGTCGAGATGGCCGCCGGCGATGGCCAGGTGCAGCGCGGTCCGTCCCTGCGCGTCGGGTTGGTCGATGACCGCGCCCTGTTCGAGCAGGAAGGTATGGACGTCGCGGTCGGCGTTGCCGGTGGCGGCCTGCTCGAGCAACAGCCGTTGGGGATCGAAGGCGGCGCCGGCCTCGATCAGCATCTGTGCGAAGAGGATCTTGCCGTTGGCCAGGGCGACCTCGAGCGGGGTCTGGTCAGCGCCGTTGCGTCGTTCGGGGTCGGCGCCGTGTTCGAGCAGAGCGCGACCGATGCTGACCCGATTGGTACGGGCGACGATGTGCAGCGGGTAATCACCGGCGCTGTCGGGGCGGTCGGTCCCGTCCTCCCAGTAGAGGTGGCGCTTGACCTGGTCGAGGTCGCCGATCTCGAGCGCGCGGAACAGGTTGAGCGTCGGCGGTGGCGGTTCGCTACAGGCGCCGAGTACGGCAACGAACAGGATGGGCAGTAAACGATGCATCGGATGATGGGCGAGATCGCCGGCGACAAGGCTCGGTTGATGGTAAGGCCTGCCCTCGGGAAGGCGCAAGCCGTGTGTCAGGACATGGGGGCAGGACGATGATCGGCAAGCTGGTGCTGACCCTGGCGGTGATCGCCGGGGCCTATCTGGTGGTGCGCGCGCGCTGGCGGGGCGACACCGCTCCGGGGATGCGTCCAGGGCTGCCCTCGCGCGCACTGCGCTGGACGGCTGCGGGGCTGGTGGTGGTGATGCTCGGGGCGAGCGGCTTCTATCTGCTGCATGACTGGCAGCGGGGGCGCGAGGTGGTCGAGGTGCGGGTGCTCAATGTCGCCAGCGGCGCCGAGACCCGCTATCTGGCGCGCCGAGGCTCGGTCGAGGGGCGGCGCTTCCGCACCCTCGACGGGATCGAGGTGCGCCTGGCCGACGTCGAGCGGATGCTGCTCGCGCCCGCTCAGGCCGATGTCGCGGCGGGTCCATAACGCACGCCGCCGCCGGCGACATAGGCCTCGAGGACGGCAATCGCGCGTGGGCGCAGCAGGTCGCGGGTGACCGCGATCCCGCGGTGCGCATAGTGCGCCACCCAGTCGGCGGGCTTGTCCCCCTCGTCGAAGCCGATCGCGCGCACGTCGCTGTCGCGAGCCCCGCAGTACAGGGCATCGACCCCGCTCCAGGGGATCGCGCCCATGCACATGGCGCAGGGCTCGGCGCTGCTCACCAGCACGCAGCCGCCGGGACAGGCACGCCCCAGATCATCGTCGCCGAGCCGCTGCTGGGCGCTCGCCAGCGCCAGCATCTCGGCATGGGCGAGCGAACAATGACTGGCGCTGACCCGGTTGACCCCGGCGCCGAGCAGCCGCCCGTCGGCGCGTGCGAACACCGCCGCGCCGAAGGGGCCGCCACTGCGCTGGCGTACATTGGTCTCGGCCAGGGTGAGTACCAGCGCCATCTGCGCCTCGGGGTCGGGCAGGGGCGTGGCGCGCGACGCGAGCAGTCCGTCCAGCCAGTCGGGATGGGGGATGTGGATCGCTTGCATGCTCGATGTCTGTGGTGGTGGTCGGTGCCGGGAGGATGACATGGCGCGTGGCATCGGGACAGCCCGGGGCTTGAATTTTGCCAGCCGCCCATAACCTCTCTCCCTGATCGCGCCGCGCCCTGCGGTGCCTGGACCCATGATCCTCTGCATAGGGAGCGTACGAATGCGTCATTCGATCCTTGCCCTGGGCTGTAGTGCCCTGCTTGCCGCGACTCCGGTGCTCGCCGACTGGACCCTTGATCCCGAGCGCTCGCACCTGGCCTTCGTCTCGATCAAGTCGGGCGATGTCGCCGAGATCAACACCTTCGAGGAGGTGCATGGCGTGGTCGGTGAGCAGGGCGATGTCACCGTGACGCTGATGCTCGACAGTGTCGAGACGCTGATCCCGATCCGCAACGAGCGCATGCGCGAGATGCTGTTCGAGACTGCCGATTATCGCGAGGCGCTGCTCGAGGCCAAGGTCGATCCCGAGCAGCTCGCTGCGCTCGAGGTCGGGTCGATGATGCCGCTGATCGCCGAGGGGCGGCTGTCGCTGCACGGTGAGACCCAGCCGATGACCATCAGCATGCAGGTGGCGCGGCTCGACGAGACCACGCTGATGGTGGCGAGCACGAAGCCGTTGATCGTCGATGCGGAGAAGTTCGGGTTGAGTGACGGTGTGGAGCAACTGCGCGAGATCGCCGGGCTCGAGCGCATCGCCCGGGCGGTGCCGGTGACCTTTGTCGTGACCTTCGTCGCCCAGCCGGAGTGAGTCGGTTCGGCGGGTGCGTGGCTTGACTTGTCCGTGGTGAGTTCGGACACTCGGGGGAACGCGGCCGAGCCGCGCGTCGACAGCGTGTCGGTGCGTGGGGTCAGACCCCGGGGCATGGTGCCCTGGGGCGCGGTCGTGAGCGTGACGAGGTTCGTTCAACCATGAAGTGGTATGCCATCCTGCTGGGTGCTGCGATCGGTGCGATCAGCGGTGTCGCGGTGGGTTATTTCCTGATCCCGCACCTGTTTTCCGGCAACTCCGGCGCCCAGTCGCTCGAGGGTGCGGTGCAGAGTCCTCTGCCCGCAGTCGCCGTGGTCGCGACGGTGCCCGTGCAGCCCGCCTGATTTCATCCTCTCGCCGCCGGACGACGACCGTCGATCCGGCGGCGTGTCAGCCGCTCAGAATCCCTCGGTCGAGGTGAAGAGCCCCACGCGCAGATCCTTGGCGGTGTAGATGGTGCGACCGTCGACCTGGACGATGCCGTCACCGATGCCGAGCACCAGCTTGCGCGAGATCACCCGCTTCATGTCGATGTGATAGGTGACCTTGCTCGCCTCGGGCAGCACCTGTCCGGTGAACTTGACCTCGCCGACGCCGAGTGCGCGACCGTGGCCGGGGTTGCCGATCCAGGCCAGATAGAAACCGACCAGCTGCCACAGTGCGTCGAGACCGAGACAGCCGGGCATCACCGGGTCGCCGGGGAAGTGGCACTGGAAGAACCACAGGTCGGGGTTGACGTCGAGTTCGGCGAGGATCTCGCCCTTGCCGTTGGCGCCGCCGAAGTCGGCGATGCGCAGGATGCGATCCATCATCAGCATGTTGGGGACCGGCAGCTGGGCGTTGCCCGGGCCGAACATCTCCCCGCGGCCGCAGGCGAGGAGTTCTTCCCTGTCGAAGGAGGCTTCTTTGGTCATGATCGTGATTCTGCTGTCAGGAATGGGCGGGAGCGACGCCTGTCGTCGGCGTCGCCGCTCGGGGACGGCGCCGGGACGGGCCGTCGGGGACGACGGGGCGCGTTCGCCCCGCCGCCGGATCAGGCGCTCGGCTGCAGCCGCTCGCGGATGAAGTCGACGATGGCATCGACTGCGACGAGCTGCATCTCGGCGTCGCATCGGCCCTTGTACTCGACCATGCCCTGATCGAGGCCCTTGTCGCCGACGACGATACGGTGCGGGACCCCGATCAGCTCCATGTCGGCGAACATGAATCCGGGGCGGGCGTCGCGGTCGTCGAGCAGGACGTCGACCCCGGCCTCGCGCAGCGCGTCGTAGAGCTGCTCGACGGTCTCGCGCACCCGGTAGGACTTGCCCATGCGCATCGGCACCAGGGCGACCTCGAAGGGGGCGATGGGCGCCGGCCAGCAGATGCCCTTGTCGTCGTGGTGCTGCTCGATGGCGGCGGCGACCACGCGCGAGACGCCGATGCCGTAGCAGCCCATGGTCATGGCCGTGGCGCGACCGTCCTCGCCGAGCACGGTGGCCTTCATCGTTTCGCTGTACTTGCGTCCGAGCTGGAAGATATGACCGACCTCGATGCCGCGGGCGATGGTGAGGGTGCCCTGGCCATCGGGGCTGGGGTCGCCCTCGACCACGTTGCGCAGGTCGGCGACCTCGGGCAGCGCCAGATCACGCTCCCAGTTGAGCCCGAACCAGTGCTTGCCGTCGCTGTTGGCGCCGGCGGCGAAGTCGGCGGCGACCGCCACCGCGCGGTCGACGACGCAGGGGATCGGCAGCTCGCGCGGGCCGAGCGAGCCGGGGCCGGCGCCGATCGCGGCGCGGATCTCGGCCTCGCTGGCCATGCGCAGCGGGCTGGCGACCTGGGGCAGTTTTTCGGCCTTGATGGCGTTGAGTTCGTGATCGCCACGCACCACCAGCGCGACCAGCTCGGCCTCGCTGTCCTCGGCCGCGGCGACCACCAGGGTCTTGACGGTGCGCTCGATCGGCAGCCCGAAGCCCTCGACCAGATCGGCGATGGTGCGGGTGTCGGGGGTGTCGACCAGGCGCGCCTCCTCGCCCGGCGCGGGGCGTGCGGCGCGCGGCGCCACGGCCTCGGCCAGCTCGACGTTGGCGGCATAGTCGCTGGCATCGGAGAAGGCGATGGCGTCCTCGCCGGAGCTGGCGAGGACGTGGAACTCGTGCGAGGCGCTGCCGCCGATGCTGCCGTTGTCGGCCTGCACCGGGCGGAAGTCGAGCCCGCAGCGGGTGAAGATGCGGCTGTAGGTGGCGTGCATCTCGCGATAGGTCTGCTCGAGCGAGTCGTCGTCGAGATGGAAGGAGTAGGCGTCCTTCATCAGGAACTCGCGCGCACGCATCACCCCGAAGCGGGGACGGATCTCGTCGCGGAACTTGGTCTGGATCTGGTAGAAGTTGACCGGCAGCTGCTTGTAGCTCTTGATCTCGCTACGTGCCAGATCGGTGATGATCTCCTCGTGGGTGGGGCCGAAGCAGAACTCGCGCTGATGGCGGTCGCGTAGCCGCAGCAGCTCCGGGCCGTACTGCTCCCAGCGCCCCGACTCCTGCCACAGCTCGGCCGGCTGCACCGCCGGCATCGAGACCTCGAGCGCGCCGCTGCGGTCCATCTCCTCGCGCACGATGCGCTCGACCTTGCGCAGCACCCGTAGCCCCAGCGGCAGCCAGGTGTAGAGGCCGGCGGCGAGCTTGCGGATCATGCCGGCGCGCAGCATCAGCTGGTGGCTGGCGATCTCGGCGTCGGCGGGGGTTTCTTTGACGGTGTGCAGAGGGAATTGGGATGTGCGCATTGGGCAAGGGGCCAGGACGTAAAATACGCGAGTTTAGGGTGCAACGGTGACGAGCACAACGGGGCGCTGGGTTGCCGGGCGGTTGTCTGCGATTGCTTGCCTCCGGCTGGCACCTTGGTCATTGTGTCGAGCCGAACGCGTTCCGCACAGGACGTGCAATCTATAATTGAACGGATAATCATGATGCGCGGTCCTTGTCGAAGGTCGTGCACCGATGCAGCCAGATCCCCCCGATGAGCAAACACGCAGAGTCCAGTTTCCACGAGCGCCGCACCCAGGCACGCATCAGTGCCGAGATCCCCATCAAGGTCAGGCTGCCGGGGCGTGACCAGCCCGTCTCGGCACTGAATCAGGATCTCTCCTGGGGCGGGGCGCGATTCATCGTCAGCGGCAAGTCGCTCGGTGGCCAGCTGCCGACCCGCGAGGCCGGGCCGCTGACGCTGCTGCTGCCCTGGACCGGTGGCGGCCAGATCACCGCCGAGGCCGAACTCGCCCGCGCTCAGCGTCTCGCCGACGGACGCTACCAGGTCGCCGTCCGCTTCCAGAGTCTGTCGCCGCGCAGCCAGGCCCGGCTCGAGAAGCTGCTCAACATGCTCTGTCCCCGCGATGGCGTCGACGGGCCGGCGCTGGTGCGCGAGCTCAACATCACCATGGCCGATGCCAGCGACATGCGCCATACCCTCAAGCAGGTCGTCAGCGGCGAGGTGACGCTGAGCGCCTTCGAGGCCTATGCGGTGGATCAGAGCATCCGCCTGGTGATTCGTGGCGATGGCGATCTGCCCTCGTTGCGGCTGCGCGCGCGGGTGCGCGAGGTGACGGCGGCCCGCGCGGCCGATGGCAACTGGCCGGCGCTCTATTCGCTGCGGTTCGCGATCGAGCATCCGCGTCCGATGCTCAAGAAACTCGTCGAGCTGCTCCTCGAGCAGCTGCCGAGCGACTGGAAGGCCGCGACGTCGAGCTATGCCGAGGCGCCGGACTGGCTGCGTGGCGCGCATCTGGCAAGCCCCAGCGAGGTCCTGCCGCCCTCGAGCGATGGCGGCTCGACGCTCGAGATGCGCTACCCCGATGCGCTCAACTATCTGGCGCTGGTCTGGGGCGACCCCGAGGCCTTCGATCTGCGTTTCCAGGATCTGATCATCGGGGAGCATGCCGAGCCCGGTGGCTGGCCCGAGGACGCCTGGGAGGAGCTGGGACTGCTCCAGGATGTCCACGATCAGGCCTATGGGGTGCCGAGCGTGCGCGACAACCCGCTGCGCGGCGGGCGGGTGACCTGAATCCCGGCCTGGCTTGACCCCCGTTCGGTATGCCTGTAATTTCGATCCCTTTTCAACCAATTTCACCTGTTCCCTGGTATCGGCCCCGGATCCGTGCCGCCCGGCCGCTTCCGGTCGCGGGGCGCGTACGCGCTCCGTCGAGTGTCGCAGTATCAAGGTGGGTGATCGGAGGTCGTAGAGGTGACACTGTCAGTGGAGCCGGATGAGATGGGCGCGGACGCGGCCGAGGGGCCGTCTGGACCGCTGTTGAGTGGCGGCGAGATCGTCGTCCAGGCGCTGGCCGACGAGGGCGTCGAGTGCGTATTCGGCTATCCCGGCGGTGCCGTCCTGCACATCTACGATGCACTCTTCCGTCACGGCGCGCTGCGTCACATCCTGGTGCGTCATGAACAGGCCGCGGCCCATGCCGCCGATGGCTATTCCCGCGCCACCGGCAAGTGCGGCGTCTGTCTCGTCACCTCGGGGCCGGGCGCGACCAATGTGGTCACCGGTATCGCCACCGCCTATATGGACTCGATCCCGATGGTGGTGCTCACCGGCCAGGTGCCGACCCCGGTGATCGGCAGCGATGCCTTCCAGGAAGTCGACACCGTCGGCATCACCCGGCCCTGCGTCAAGCACAACTTCCTCGTCAAGGATGTCAACGAGCTGGCGCTGACCATCCGCAAGGCCTTCTATATCGCGACCTCGGGGCGGCCCGGGCCGGTGGTGGTCGATATCCCCAAGGATGTCACCGACCCCGGCATCAAGGTGCCCTATGCGTATCCGCGCGAGGTGCGGATGCGCTCCTACAGCCCGATCGAGAAGGGCCATTCGGGGCAGATCCGCCGCGCCGTGGAGCTGATGCGCGCGGCCAAGCGACCGGTGTTCTACACCGGCGGCGGGGTGGTGCTCGGCGAGGCCTCGGGGCAACTCACCGAGCTGGTGCGCGAGTCGGGCTTCCCGATCACCAGCACGCTGATGGGGCTGGGTGCCTATCCGACGAGCGATCGTCAGTTCCTCGGCATGCTCGGCATGCACGGGACCTACGAGGCGAACATGGCGATGCACGAGACCGATGTGCTGATCGCCATCGGTGCGCGCTTCGACGATCGCGTCACCGGCAAGATCGAGCACTTCTGCCCGAACGCCAAGATCATCCATGTCGACGTCGACCCCTCCTCGATCTCCAAGAACGTCAAGGTCGACGTGCCCATCGTCGGTCAGGTCGGCAAGGTGCTCGAGGAGATGCTGCGGCTCTATCGCGAGCAGCCGGCGGTCTCGGGCACCGATACGGCGCTCGCCGCCTGGTGGGAGCAGATCGCACAGTGGCGTGCGCTCGACTGCCTCCAGTACGATCGCACCAGCAGCACGATCAAGCCGCAGTTCGCCATCGAGACCCTGCACAAGGTCACCAAGGGTGATCTCTATCTGACCTCCGATGTCGGTCAGCATCAGATGTTCGCGGCTCAGTTCTACGGTTTCGACAAGCCGCGGCGCTGGATCAACTCCGGCGGGCTCGGCACCATGGGCTTCGGCCTGCCGGCGGCCATCGGCGTCCAGCTCGGTCATCCCGATGCCCAGGTCGCCTGCGTCTCGGGTGAGGCGAGCATCCTGATGTGCATCCAGGAGCTGGCCACCTGCATGCAGTACGGGCTGCCGATCAAGGTGATCCTGCTCAACAACGGCTACATGGGCATGGTGCGCCAGTGGCAGGAGTTCTTCTACGACGGCCGTTACGCGCACTCCTATGTCGACGCGGTGCCCGACTTCGTCAAGCTCGCCGAGAGCTTCGGCCATGTCGGCATGCGCGTGGAGCGCCCGGAGGAGTTGGAGTCGGCGATGCAGGAGGCGTTCGCGATGACCGACAGGTTCGTGTTCCTCGACGTGGTGGTCGATCCCACGGAGAACGTCTATCCGATGATCGCCGCCGGCAAGGGCCAGCACGAGATGCAGCTCTCGCCGAGCCTGTCCGATCGAGAACTGGCCTGAGCGCCGCGCCGACACAAGACGAGAAGATCACATGAGACACATCATCGCCGTGTTGCTGGAGAACGAGGCGGGCGCGCTGTCGCGTGTCGCCGGACTGTTCTCGGCCCGTGGCTACAACATCGAATCCCTGACCGTCGCCCCGACCGACGACCCCACGCTCTCGCGCATGACGCTGGTGACCACCGGCAACGACGACATCGTCGAGCAGATCAAGAAGCAGCTCAACAAGCTCGTCGACACCGTCAAGCTGCTCGATCTCTGCGAAGGCCCGCACATCGAGCGTGAGATGATGTTGGTCAAGGTGCGCGCCGAGCGGCGCGACCGCGAGGAGCTCAAGCGTCTGGTCGACATCTTCCGCGCCAAGATCATCGATGTCACCGACACCAGCTATGTCATCGAACTGACCGGGGCGACCCACAAGCTCGACGCCTTCATCGATACCGTCGCCGAGGAGCTGATCATCGAGGTCGTGCGCTCCGGGCCGACCGGGATCTCCCGTGGCGAGAAGGGTCTGACCATCTAGCCTTCGGTATCCATGTGGCGTCCGGGCGGTATCGCCCGGACGCCTTCCGCTTCCATATCCGTCGCCGCGCGGATATCACCATCCGATAGGATCCACACCCATGAGCATCAACGTTTACTACGACAAAGACGCCGATCTGTCCCTCATCCAGGGCAAGCAGGTCGCCATCATCGGCTATGGCTCGCAGGGCCATGCCCATGCCAACAACCTCAAGGACTCCGGCGTCTCGGTCACCGTCGGTCTGCGCGAGGGGTCGGCCTCGGCGGTCAAGGCGGCCAACGCCGGTCTGGCGGTGAAGTCGATCGAGGAAGCCGTTGCTGGCGCCGACGTGGTGATGGTGCTCGCCCCCGATGAACACCAGGGCGCGCTCTACCGCGACCAGATCGCCCCCAACATCAAGCAGGGTGCGGCGCTCGCCTTCGCCCACGGCTTCAACGTCCACTTCGGCCAGATCGAGCCGCGCGAGGACCTCGACGTCATCATGATCGCGCCCAAGGGCCCCGGTCACCTGGTGCGCTCGACCTACACCCAGGGCGGCGGCGTGCCGAGCCTGATCGCGGTCTACCAGGACGCCACCGGTCAGGCCCGCGACATCGCCATGGCCTATGCCTCGGCCAACGGCGGTGGCCGTGCCGGCATCATCGAGACCAGCTTCCGCGAGGAGTGCGAGACCGACCTCTTCGGTGAGCAGGCGGTGCTCTGCGGTGGTCTGGTGTCGCTGATCCAGAACGGTTTCGAGACCCTGGTCGAGGCCGGCTACGCCCCCGAGATGGCCTACTTCGAGTGCCTCCACGAGGTCAAGCTGATCGTCGACCTGATCTACGAGGGCGGCATCGCCAACATGCGCTACTCGATCTCCAACACCGCCGAGTACGGTGACCTCACCCGTGGTCCGCGCGTCGTCAACGCCGAGTCCAAGGCCGAGATGAAGCGTGTGCTCGAGGAGATCCAGTCGGGTCAGTTCGCCAAGGAGTTCATCCTCGAGAACCAGGCCGGTGCCTCCTCGCTCAAGGCCCTGCGTCGCATCGGCGCCGAGCACCAGATCGAGGAAGTGGGCGAGCGTCTGCGCGAGATGATGCCCTGGATCCGCGAGCAGAAGCTGGTCGACAAGACCCGCAACTGATCGCCCCCCGTCGGGGCCGGCCATCCTGGTCGGTCCCGCTCGCGTCCGTGCCCGTCAGGGCGCGGGCGGCCCCTCATCCCGGACGTTCGTCCAGCGCATCCGCGAGTAAGGCTCGTGGTGGCACCTCCATCCTGATCTTCATGCCATCCGCTGCCAGCCGCAGCTCTCCGCCGAGTGCCTGCAACCGCAGCTCGAGCATCTGGCCGAGCGTGGTGCGCGGCAGGTCGGCTGCGCTGCCGGGGGCGGCGATGTCGAGGATGATCGACAACCCCTCGTCCGCCCTCGTGGTGAAGCGGATCCGTGCCAGCGGATAGTGCTCGAGCAGCGCCTGCAGGCTGTCGAAGAGCAGGATGCGGGTTGCCCCAGCGACCACCGGTGGTCCGGCATCGAGTTCGAGCAGTGGCGGTTCGCCGCCGCTGGCGCTGGACCGTACCTCGCGGGTCAAGGCCTCGGCGAGACCGAACTCGTGCAGCAGTGGGGGGCTGAGTCGGGCGCAGACGCCGCGCATCGAGTCGATCGCGTGATCGATCAGCTGGTGGACACGCCGCAGTGTCTCGCGTGAGGCATCGTCGCTGTCGCGCGCGAGACGTTGGGTGGTGAGTGCGGCCGCGGTGAGCAGCTGCATCGGATCGTCGTGCAGGGTGCGGGCGAGTCGGTGGGCGGTGCGCCCGTACGCCACCCGCTCCTTGTCGAAGTGCCGAGCCAGGCCGATCCTCGCCGTGGTCGTCTCGACCTGCAACCGCAGCTGGTTGATCGCCAGCGGCAACGCGCCGCCGATCAGTACCAGCACGGCCTGATAGAGCGGGGTCAGCGTCGGTGAGCCGAGCGCGCCGGCCAGCACCAGCGCGAGCAGCTCGAGTCCGCACAGCATCGCCAGCGCCGCTCGTGGGCCCAGTGCGAGGCCGAAGGCGGCCGCCAGCGGCAGTGCGAGCAGGACGAGGAGTGGCAGCAGCGCGGCGATGCCGTGATCGCTCAACGGCGCGCTCAACAACGCCAGCAGCAGCGCCAGCCCGAGGGTGGTGCGGGCCGTATCCTGTGCCGGCGGTGGTGGCGTGGGATGGTGTTCAGGGTGTTGACGCAACGAGAGCAGGGCGGCGGTGACCAGCAGGGAGACGAAGATGGCCCCGCCCTGGCCGGGTTCGGCGGTCAGGGTGTCGGGCTGGATCAGGCTCTGTGCGGCGATGGCGGCCAGCGCCGTGGCGGCAATCGCCAGCAAGGCATTGAGCGAGGGTTCGAGCATCAACCGCCGGCGCGCCAGATAGTGCCCGAGCAGGCCATAGAGGGGCAGGGGCAGCAGCGCCGTAGCCAGCTGGCGGGTGGCGGCCTCTTCTGGCCAGGCGGTCAGGGCGTAGATCAGAGTGGCGGTGATGGGGAGCAGGAGGGCCTGCAGGCCGCCGAGCATCACCGCAGCCAGGGTCAGGGCGGCCTCCGGTGCGCAGAGCGATGCAACGGGCCAGCCCGGTACCTGCTGCAGCAGGATCCAAAGCGGGATGTAACTCAGCGCCAGGAACAACAGCGCGCGCACGATCGTTCTCCTGGAAACGGCAGACGCCCCGGGGCGCGTCGTTGCCCCGTCATCGCATCTTGGATGAACGCGCGATGACAGGACGCGTGGAGCGGTTAGGATAGAAGAAGCGCGGTCAAAAGGCGATCGCCGACGGGAGGGCGTCGGCTCAGCTGACCAGGATGGTCGGTGGGCGATGTCGCTCGGTACAGCTACGCTCGCCGTGGTCGAGCAGTGTCGCCGGACAGATTGCGTCCTCGGGATAGCAGGCGAAGCCGATGCGCGGGCTGGGTCGGTGCTGGCCGCCGGCGGACTCGACGGGTTGGGACAGGGTGGTGCGCAGGCGCTCGACCACGCGCTCGACCTTGTCCACACCGGTGATCTCGCTCAGCAGCAGTGCCAGCCGGCTGGCGCCGAACCGGGCCAGGCGGTCCTGACGGCGACGCCCGTGCTGCAGCCGCTGGATGCAGGCCTGCATCATCGTCTCGGTGTGCGCCGGGTTGGCGTGGTGTCTGCCCAGGGCGATGTCGATCACCAACAGCGCGCAGGAGCGGTTGAGTCGGCGGTGCTGTTGCAGCGCGCGATCGAGCTGGTCGATGAGGTGTGGGCGCTCGACCTCGGGGCAGTGATCGCGGCCATCGTCACGACGCGGCGCCGGACGCAGGACCAGGGTATAGCCGCCGCTGGCACCACTGCGCGCCGGCAGGATGCGACCGTCGAGAGGGAAGAGCGCGCCGTCCTGATGCTGGCCGAGCAGCCCGGCCTGGCCCAGGTCGATGCCGTCGGGGTGCGGGCTGGTGTCGACCTGCTGCAGCAGGTCGCTGAGACGCTGCTGACTCTGGTGCGCGACCAGGTGCTTCCAGGAGTTGCCGCGCAGCGCCTCGGGCGAGTGGCCGAACAGGGGCTCGACGCCATGATCGCAGATCACGATCTGCTCCTGTGCGTCGATGCAGACGAGCACCTCGGGCGTGGTGTTCGGGATCCTGGGCGCATGATGGGGCGTGGGACCGGAGGCATGCAGCACGGAGGTGTAGGGCGGCGTGCCGACTTGCCCTGGATGCTGATCGAAATGGAAGTCGGGCGAGTTCATCTTCGAATGGTGTTTTGCTGCACGTGTGGACGTTGATCTCCGCCTGGCGCGGGTTGGCGCCAGACTGCGGTCGTCCGCCGTGCCAGGCCGTGTGCCGGGGCTGGACGGACCGATGAAGTCGAGCTTCATTGTCCCAGTGCAACGATGGCGCTAAGATCAGGGATCCCCTGATGCCGGCATCAGGGGATCATCTCGATCGAGTTCCCCCTGTCAGGGGCGATCCTCACGCAACGTGTCTTGATCGGTGGCGTATCTCCAAGTGAACGAGCCTGTAAAACGCATTCTGATCGTGGATGACCATCCGCTGGTTCGGGCCGGTCTGGCGAGTCTGATCGCCGCCGAACCGGATCTGGAGGTCTGTGGCGAGGCCGAGACGCTACGCGAGGGGTTGCAGTTGGTGCGCGACCTCACCCCGAACCTGACCGTCGTCGATCTTTCGCTCGAGGACGGCAACGGTCTGGAGCTGATCAAGCGGCTCAGAACCCATGATGCTGAGATCCGCATCCTGGTCTGCTCGGTGCACGAGGAGGCGTTGTTCGCCGAGCGTGCCATCGGTGCCGGGGCGCTTGGCTACATCAACAAGCACAAGGGCATCGACGAGGTGATCGCCGCGGTCCGCCAGACCCTGGCCGGGCGCATCTATCTCAGCGCCGACATGCAGCAGCGCTTCGTCGAGGGATTCGCGCAGAAGCGTGTGCCGGCACAGTCCCCGGTCGAACTGCTCACCGACCGCGAGCTGCAGGTGTTCATCCTCATCGGCGAGGGGGTGTCGAATGGCCGTATGGCCGAGCGGCTGCACCTCAGCGTCAAGACCATCGAAACCCATCGCGAGAAGATCAAGCGCAAGCTGCAGCTGTCCTCGGCTGCCGAACTGATGCGTTACGCGGTGCAGTGGCAGCTCGAGCAGGGTTGATCGAAAGGGGCTGAATCAGCCGCGCACGAAGGACATGAACTCGGCGCGGGTGCGCGGGTCGCTCTCGAAGGCGCCGCGCATTGCGCTCGACACCGTGGTGCTGCGCTGCTTCTGGACCCCGCGCATCATCATGCAGGTGTGACTGGCCTCCATCACCACCGCCACGCCATGGGCGCCGAGATGCTCCATCAAGGCATCCGCCACCTGGTTGGTCAGACGCTCCTGCACCTGCAACCGGCGCGCGAAGACATCGACGACGCGGGCGATCTTGCTCAGTCCCACCACCTTGCCGTTGGGCAGGTAGCCGACGTGGGCATGGCCGAAGAAGGGCAGCATGTGATGTTCGCACATCGAATAGAACTCGATGTCGCGCACGATCACCATCTCCTTGGCGTCCTCCTCGAACAGCGCCTTCTTGATGATCTCCTCGGCCGACATCTGGTAGCCGCTGGTGAGGAAGTCGAGCGCCTTGGCCACGCGCAGCGGGGTACGCTTGAGGCCTTAGAT
>NZ_RHFJ01000108.1:0-3401 GCF_003718675.1 Marichromatium sp. AB32 | reverse complement strand
GCCCGGCGGATTGGCCGCCTCGCCTTAGGGAGCTGTTCTGTGAATCTCAACGTCCACAACGTCCACAAGACCCAGATCAACCACACCCACTACCACATTCACTGTCACGGCAGCCTTGCCGCTTCGGTTGCCCGCGCTGCGGTTGCGGCATTCCGCGCCTTGCGGCGGTATGCCGGGCTATGACGCTGTGTCGGCCTTGGCTCGGTGAGCCTCGTTGAGGAGACGGAGCGCCGCGTCTTCGTAGCTCTCGCCGGGCTTGGCCTTACGCTCGATGACTGCCCTGGGGATGCCGTAGATGCTTCCGGCGGTCGCCGCCTGCTCGGCCTTCCGCTTCCGCGGTTTCCGCGGCTTCTTGGCGGGCTGCCGATCCTTCTCGCCGAAGGTGAACACCAGGTGGGTGACTCGCCGCCCCGTCTTGCGCTGATCCCACTTCACCCAGAGCGGCGAATGCTCGTTGATCTGCTCCACTGCTGGTTCAACTACTCGACGCTTCAGGTCGCGGATGTTGCCGTAGCGTTCTTCGAGCTGGAGCGCCTGACGAAGCCAGTCCAGCGCCACTACTCGTTCACCAGAGTCCCGCCACTGGCACAGCAGTTCGTAGAGCCGGATGGCGTGAGCACTGGTCATCTTCGCCACGTCTGATAAGGCGTAGCGCGTGAACTGCTCGGTGAGCTGCGAGAGGTAGGGCAGCATGTCCTTGGTGAAACGCAGCTCTATGCGCCCTTCGGACTCGACGTAGGCGACGGACTGCACCCAGCCGGTGATCAACGTTTTGCGGGGGCCTCGTCCGTTCGGGTGCTCCTTGATCCAGACTTCGCGGCGCTTCAGGCGAAGAGCCGCCTTTTCCAGCTCCTCGTAAGTGGCGTTCGAGGCGGTGCCCGTCAGCGCGGCGATCTGCGCCGCCGAGACGCTGTACATCTTATCGTCCGTGATCGGGGCGTCCCGGCGCACCTGGGCGATACAGGCAAGGATGATGCGTTGCTCTGCTGGGGTGAGACGGTAGGACGCTTCGATTAGGGCGTTACTTTTGTAAACCGCCGGAGATTGGGGTTTTGCCATTGTGGATATCTTCCATGAAGTGACAATGTAACGTTGTCACTTTTAACCCCAAATCTGTCCTCTTTACAACCCCAAATCTGTCCTCTTTTGACCCCAAATCTGTCCTCTTTTAATGCTGCCGACCCTTTTAAATCAGTGACTTACAGGGCCCTAAAAGTATTAAAATATACAGAAAAGAGCGCACAGGGGGTGCGCGCCTGCCCTCCGGGCGCTAAATCGCGCCCTCCGCCCCGCCGCTTCGCGTCGGCCTAATCGGTGCCGCTTCGCGGCCTCCTGGACTCACATACGGGCGCTCTCGCGCCCTCTTGGCGTGATCCCCAAGCTCATCCCCAGTCAGCACCCCTGACGCCGCCTGCCAGGACCCCTGACGGTTGACCAGGGGGGGATGGTGGCGATCGCTACCGCCACGCCGGTCTGCATCCGCTGACGCCGCCTGCTGGCTCCTCCGGGTCGAACGCCAAAAGGGAAGGGGCCGAGGAGACGGCGCTATCGGCTCAGGCCTCGGTCGCTCGTGCGAGCGCCACGGCGGCGGGACTGTGCCCGCTGCTCGGCGTTCTCGCGCTGCATGGTGGTCGCCGTGCTCAGCACCTGGGCCACCTGCTCCCGCGAGAGGCCCTGAAACGGCTTCTGGAGCGTTTCGAGGCGGTCGCGCTGGTGGCGGGCGGTCGCAACCGCCTCAGCGGCTCTACGGCGCTCCTGAGCCGCCACAGCGGCTAGGTCGGTGGTCGGCTGGTAGGCGTTGTGGACGGCGGCGGTCAGGCGGGCGGCGACCTGGGCCGGGTCCTCTACCCGGTGGGTCAGTAGCTTTTTCTCCAGCACGCGCGGGGTCAGCGCCTCCGGGCTAATGGTGACGTGGCGGGTGGGGCTGGTCTCCAGCGCCGCGTAGAAGGCCTGGACGCGCTGATGGCGTGCCCGGCTGCCCTCGAGGCCGCGCTCGAGGCCGTGGCGCTGGCCGACGTGCTCGGCAAAGTCGCTCTGCATCTGGCTCAACGCCTTGGCCCCGCCGAGCCACCGCTTGGCGTTCAGACGGCCCGTGGCGGCGTCCAGGGGCACGGCGTAGGCGTACATGTGCGGCGTCGTCTCGTCGCGATGGATCCCGGCGTAGACCACGTTGTCGGCGCCGTGAC
The DNA here is from genome assembly GCF_003718675.1 of Marichromatium sp. AB32. NCBI lineage: Bacteria > Pseudomonadati > Pseudomonadota > Gammaproteobacteria > Chromatiales > Chromatiaceae > Marichromatium > Marichromatium sp. AB32. The sequence goes on along the minus strand of NZ_RHFJ01000108.1, from coordinate 1,215 downwards.
GGGCCTTGAGCCAGTCGAGCGAGTCGCGGAAGTAGGCGTCTTGCTCGGCGCGGCTCTTGTCGCGCATCGCCTCGGGGCTGGCGGTAATCAGGTACTCGATGGCGAGCACCGCATCCTTGCGCCGCTTTTCCGGGAGCCGATCGGCGACGGCGGCCAGCGCCTCGGCCGAGCTGGTCGCGCCAATGTGGCTGTTGTCCGGCGTGCGTGCCAGGTCGGCATTTGGCGTCTCTTGTTCGCGAAAGGCGTGCTTGAGCGAGCGGCGGATGCTGGCCAGGTGCTTGAGCTTTTGCGTGCGGAGGATGGCGAAGCGGGGCGACGTCGGCATCGGCGGGGTCCTCGGCGGTGGATCGGTGCGGCGAGCGTAGCGGGCGCGGCACTTGTGAGACAAGTGGACTCACTACACTTTGCTTCGCAAAGCCCGTTCGCCCTGCGGGGCAGGAGGGGCGGCGGGAGCGCCCCTTGGTGGCCTCGCCACCGAACTAATTGCCATGCTTTTTTTTAATACGACAGTCGTATAGTTATGGAACGCGACTTCAGATGGAGATCAGACATGCAGTTCAAGCGCCAGGGGAAGCGCATCCAGGTACTCGCTTACCGTGGGTATGATCGCGAGAAGCGCCGCTCGATCGTCAAGATGGTGGGATCGTTTGACAGATACAGCCTCAGCCCGTCTGACGAACTGATGGAGAAACTGACGGCAGAGGAAAAAGAAGAACTGGAGGCCTTCATCGAGAAGGAGCGGCAGGCGTTCGATTCTTTGCACCGCTCTCTCGCCGCGCGGTGCATTGCCGAGACCCTGCAGGATGCGGTCGCCGCGATCGAGTCTGAGGAGTTCGAGGCGACCGAGGCCTGGGCCGCTGAGGCCTGGGCCGCGATCAATACCCTGTCGAAGACGCTGCGCCGTGCTGGTTATCCGCGCCCGAAGAAGACGCGCCCCCCCAAGACGCCGGCAGCGGCCGTGCATGGCGCCGCCCCGCCCGCCGCCGGCGTGGACGGGCCGCCGGGACAAGTCGACTTGGATCTGGTGATACGGGAGGATTGAGCGGCGCTCCCCGGCGGGTGTGATCGCGGGAACGATCACACCCGCCGGTGTGGATGCTTCACGGTCGTGACGCTCTACTGGGTGCCCGGCGGATTGGCCGCCTCGCCTTAGGGAGCTGTTCTGTGAATCTCAACGTCCACAACGTCCACAAGACCCAGATCAACCACACCCAC
>NZ_RHFJ01000107.1:0-3486 GCF_003718675.1 Marichromatium sp. AB32 | reverse complement strand
ATCTTGGACGCGCCGGGGCCTCGCCCGCGGGCGGGTGATGCTTGTAGTACTTGGCGAAGACCAGCCCGCAGGCCGTGCAGATGTCGGCGTGATCGGACTGCTCGGCACGACACTTGGGGCATTGCATGACGGATCAGCGGTGACGCCCCGCGAGCGCGCGCTAGAGCATCTCCTCGCGGAACTCGCGCAGCACCACGCCCCACCAGTCGAAGGTATCCTCGAGGTTGCGCGGGGTGACGCCGTAGTTGAGGTTGACGGCGAACTCCAGCACCGCATCGCCCTCGTCGTCGATATAGGCCTTGCCGAAGCGTTTGTCGCGATTCCAGCGGTTGACGTCCTCAAGGGTCAGGCCGGGCTGTTCCCAACCGGCATAGAACAGGATGTCCTTGCAGTCCTTGCCGTCATCGCAGCCATAGAAGGTCACCAGATAGATGACCCCGAACATCCGCCCACGGATACGCGGGTCGCCGACACTGTCGGTCTGCAACTCGGCGCTGCCGAAACCCTTGGCCGCCGTCAGCACCGCCTCGGGATCGGCCGCGCTCACCAGATCACGCGCCAGCGCGCCCCCACACCACAGCGCCGCCACCAGACCAGCGGTCAGCAGTCCACGAATACGCATCATTCCCCCTCCTCGCATCAGGCCAGTCGGGAGCGGACAACTAACTCTGCCCCCAACGATGAACCCCGACTCAAGGCCGGGGATGCGCCGGACATCCCGCGCACGGCTCAAGTATAAGCCGCGATCGCCACGGCGCGGCGATCAGCCCAGCGTACCGGCCAGGGCGCGAATGGCGTCGCGATTGGTCCAGGAGGCGGTGAGCCGCGCGGCGGCACCCGCCGGCACCCAGCGGTACTCGAGGTGCTCGCGCGGATTGAGCCGCACCAACCGCCGGGTCTCGAGCACCAGCGCGAACCAGTACTCGCGATTGAAGCAGACGTTGGGGGCATAGCGCTTGCGCCAGGCGCGCACGATCGGGAACAGCGCCGACTGATGCAGGTCGATCAAGCGCCCGCCGGCACGCAGCCCGGTCTCCTCGTAGACCTCGCGCGCCGCGGCCTGACGCGGGCTCTCGCCGGCATCGAGGCTGCCGGTGACCGACTGCCAGAAGGCCAGCGGACGCGCCCGACGGAGCATCAGGAACTCGCCCCCGCGGGTACAGATGACCACCAGCACCGACTGCGGGCGCTTGCGCGGCAGCCGGCTCATTGCCTCTGCCTCCGCCTCGCTCACCCTGAGCTGACGCAGGATCCCGGGATCCACACACTTGGCCATCAACATTACCTGTCTTGGTTCGGCCTCGGCGTCACGACCGGCGGCCTGAGGGAGAAATGAGCACACGCCACCTCGCGGTGGCGCGTGTTGCCGACGCCCGCGACGGGCGTGCGGGCGGGAGCGACGGGCTCAGCCGCGCTGGCGCAGACGCAGCGCCAGCTCCTTGAGCTGCGCCTCGTCGACCGCCGAGGGGGCGTCGGTGAGCAGACAGGCCGCGGTCTGGGTCTTGGGGAAGGCCATGACGTCGCGGATCGACTGCGCGCCGGTCATCAGCATCACCAGACGGTCGAGACCGAAGGCGATGCCACCGTGCGGCGGGCAGCCGAACTTGAGCGCCTGGAGGAGGAAGCCGAAGCGCTCCTCGGCCTGCTCGTCGCTGATCTTGAGCAGTTCGAAGACCTGGCGCTGCACCGCCTCGCGGTGGATACGGATCGACCCACCGCCGACCTCGGTGCCGTTGAGCACCATGTCGTAGGCACGCGACAGACAGCGGCCCGGATCACTGGAGAGGCTGTCGAGCTGCTCCTCCTTGGGCGCGGTGAAGGGATGGTGCAGGGCCACCCAGCGATCGGCGTTGGGATCGTGCTCGAACATCGGGAAATCGACCACCCACAGCGGGTGCCAGCCCTCGGCCATCAGCCCGCGATCCTCGCCGAGCTTGACGCGCAGCGCGCCGATCGACTCGTTGACCACCCGCGCCTTGTCGGCGCCGAAGAAGATCAGGTCGCCGTCCTCGGCGCCGGTGCGCGCCATGATGCCCTCGACGGTGGCATCGGGGAGGAACTTGAGGATCGGCGACTGCAGCCCCTCGCGCCCCTTGGTCGACCACTCGTTGACCTTGATGTAGGCCAACCCCTTGGCGCCGTAGATACCGACGAACTGGGTGTAGCCGTCGATCTCCTTGCGCGTGAGCGAGCCGCCGCCGGGCAGGCGCAGCGCCGCCACGCGGCCCTCGGGGTCCTGGGCGGGAGCGGCGAAGACCTTGAACTCGACCCCGTCCATCAGATCGGCGACGTCGATCAGCTCCAGCGACACGCGCAGGTCGGGACGGTCGGAGCCGTAGCGACGCATCGCCTCGGCATAGGTCATGCGCGGGAAGGGGTTGGGCAGGGTCTCGCCGTTGACCTCCTCGAAGAGGGTGCGGATCATCGACTCCATCAGCCCCATCAGCGTCTCCTCGTCGACGAAGGAGGCCTCGATGTCGAGCTGGGTGAACTCGGGCTGACGGTCGGCGCGCAGGTCCTCGTCGCGGAAGCAGCGCGCGACCTGGTAGTAGCGATCCATCCCGGACATCATCAGCAGCTGCTTGAACAGCTGCGGCGACTGCGGCAGGGCGAAGAACTCACCGGGGTGGGTGCGGCTGGGCACCAGATAGTCGCGCGCGCCCTCGGGGGTCGACTTGGTGAGGATCGGGGTCTCGATATCGAGGAAGCCGTGCTCGTCGAGGAAGCGACGCATCACCCGGGTGACCTGGCTGCGGGTACGCAGCCGCGCCTGCATCTCGGGGCGTCGCAGATCGAGATAGCGGTAGCGCAGCCGCACCTCCTCGGAGGCGTCGGCGGCATGGCTCTCGAGCTGGATCGGCGGGGTGGCCGCAGCGTTGAGGATCTCCAGCTCCAGGCCCAGCACCTCGATCTCGCCGGTGGGGAGATCGGGGTTGACGGTGCCCTCGGGACGCGGCCGCACCCGACCCTTGACGCGCAGTACGAACTCGCTGCGGACCTGCTCGGCGCGGGCGAAGATCTCGGCGCGATCGGGGTCGAACACCACCTGCACCAGACCGTCGCGGTCGCGCAGGTCGACGAAGATCACCCCGCCGTGGTCGCGGCGCCGATGCACCCAGCCGCAGAGCACGACCTCCTGGCCGTCATGGCTGCCGTTCAAGTCCCCACAGTAGTGCGTGCGCATCGTTCTATCGCCCCATTGTCCTGAAAGTCGTCGTTGATCGTTCGCGGCGCCGCGTCATCGCGCAGTCGCTCGCCTGGGGCCGAGTGCCCCGCCCCCGGACGGCGTCGGCGTCCGGGACATGAGAAACCAAAAAACCGCGCTGGGCGCGCCAGCGCGGCTTGCGGCTCGAACAGGGGGGACCGGCCTCACGGCGCATCGCCGACGGCGGGTGCCGCTTCGTATCAACCCCCCTCGCGGGGGCGAGAAGATACTGAAGCGGCGGGCGCACACGCAAGCACGACCCCCGCGAGCCGGGTCAAGAT
>NZ_RHFJ01000106.1:0-3497 GCF_003718675.1 Marichromatium sp. AB32 | reverse complement strand
CGCTCACGCGGGCTTCTTCCTCTCTTCCTGATCTCTAGCTGCCGCCAGCAACACACCCCGACGACAGCCCTCCCGACCTCACTCCCACTCGATGGTCCCCGGCGGCTTGCCGGTGATGTCGTAGACCACGCGTGAGACGCCGTTGACCTCGTTGACGATGCGCAGGCAGACGCGTTCGAGGAAGTCGTAGGGCAGGTGGGCCCAGCGGGCGGTCATGAAGTCGATGGTCTCGACCGCGCGCAGCGCGATGACGTGGGCGTAGAGACGGTTGTCGCCGACGACGCCGACCGAGCGCACCGGCAGGAACACGGCGAAGGCCTGCGAGACCTGATCGTAGAGATCGGCCGCGCGCAGCTCCTCGATGAAGATGTGGTCGGCCTGACGCAGGGTCTCGGCATAGTCCTTCTCGACCTCGCCGAGGATGCGCACGCCCAAGCCGGGACCGGGGAAGGGGTGGCGGTAGACCATCTCCGAGGGCAACCCCAGCTCGACGCCGATCTTGCGCACCTCGTCCTTGAACAGCTCGCGCAGCGGCTCGACCAGCGAGAGGTTCATCTCCTCGGGCAGGCCGCCGACGTTGTGGTGCGACTTGATGACCTTGGCCTTGCCGGTCTTGGCGCCGGCCGATTCGATCACGTCGGGGTAGATGGTGCCCTGGGCGAGCCACTTGACGTCCTCGATGCGGCTGGCCTCGTCGTCGAACACCTCGATGAAGGTGTTGCCGATGATCTTGCGCTTCTGCTCAGGGTCGGAGACGCCCTTGAGCCGACCGAGGAAGCGTTCCTCGGCGTCGACGCGGATCACCTTCACGCCCATGTGGTTGGCGAAGGTGCGCATCACCTGATCGCCCTCGCCGAGACGCAGCAGGCCGTTGTCGACGAACACGCAGGTGAGCTGATCGCCGATGGCGCGGTGCAGCAGCGCCGCGACCACGCTGGAGTCGACCCCGCCGGAGAGTCCGAGCAGCACCTTGTCGCCGCCGACCTGCTCGCGGATGCGGGCGATGCTGTCGTCGATGATGTTGCTCGGGGTCCACAGGCTGGCGCAGCCGCAGATGTCGTGGACGAAGCGCTCGATGATGCGCTTGCCCTGACGGGTGTGGGTGACCTCGGGGTGGAACTGCACGCCGTAGAAGCCGCGGCTCTCGTCGGCGATGCCGGCGAGCGGGGCGTTGTCGGTCTCGGCGATGACGGTGAAGCCCTCGGGCAGGCTCTCGACGCGGTCGCCGTGGCTCATCCACACGTCGAGCAGACCGAAGCCGGCCTCGCTGGTGTGGTCCTCGATGTCGCGCAGCAGGCGCGAGTGACCGCGCGCGCGCACCTGGGCGTAGCCGTACTCGCGGTGGTTGGCGGCGTTGACGCTGCCGCCGAGCTGGGCGGCCATGGTCTGCATGCCGTAGCAGATGCCGAACACCGGCACGCCGAGCTCGAAGACCAGCGGATCGGCGCGCGGGGTCTCGGCCTCGTGCACCGACTGCGGGCCACCGGAGAGGATGATGCCGCGCGGGGCGAAGTCGCGGATCGCCTGCGCGTCCATGTCGCACGGGTGGAGTTCGCAATAGACGCCGGCCTCGCGCACGCGGCGTGCGATCAGCTGGGTGTACTGGGAGCCGAAGTCCAGGATCAGGACGCGGTCGGCGTGGATGTTGGTGGTGTGACTGGACATTGGTGGTCTGCTGCTAGGGGTTGGCGCCACCCCTGGTCGCCGCCGCGCGGGTCCGACCGACCCGGCCGCGCCTGGGGCATCGGCGCAAAGCGCATCGCGGCGCCCGAGGGCGCCGCGATGGGGCTTAGTTGTCGATGCGGTAGTTGGGCGCTTCCTTGGTGATCTGCACGTCGTGGACGTGCGACTCACGCATGCCCGCGGCGCTCACCCGCACGAACTGCGGCTTGGTGCGCATCTCGTCGATGGTGGCGCAGCCGGTGTAGCCCATGCTCGAGCCGAGACCGCCGACGAGCTGGTGGATGACGTTGCGCAGGCTGCCCTTGTAGGGGACGCGCCCTTCGATGCCCTCGGGCACCAGCTTCTCCTTGTCGGTGTTCTCCTGGAAGTAGCGGTCGCTGGAGCCCTCGGTGGCGCCCATGGCGCCGAGCGAGCCCATGCCGCGATACGACTTGTAGGAGCGACCCTGGTAGATCTCGACCTCGCCGGGGGCCTCGTCGGTGCCGGCGAACATGCCGCCGATCATCACGCTGTTGGCGCCGGCGGCGATCACCTTGGCGACGTCGCCGGAGAAGCGCAGGCCGCCGTCGGCGATCACCGGGACGCCGCTGTCCTTGAGCTCCTCGGTGACGTTGGCCACCGCGGTGATCTGCGGTACGCCGACACCGGCGACGATGCGGGTGGTGCAGATCGAGCCCGGACCGATGCCGACCTTGACCGCGTCGGCGCCGGCTTCGACCAGCGCGCGCGCCGCCTCGGGGGTGGCGATGTTGCCGCCGATCACCTGCACGTCGGGGTAGTGCTGCTTGACCCAGCGCACCCGGTCGAGCACGCCCTTGGAGTGACCGTGGGCGGTGTCGACCACCACCACGTCGACGCCGGCCTCGACCAGCGCCGCGACCCGCTCCTCGGTGCCCTTGCCGACGCCGACGGCGGCGCCGCAGCGCAGCCGGCCCTGGTTGTCACGCGAGGCCTTGGGGAAGTCCTTGGCCTTCTGGATGTCCTTGACGGTGATCAGGCCGCGCAGCTCGAAGCGGTCGTTGACCACCAGCACCTTCTCGATGCGGTGCTTGTGCAGCAGGTTCATGACATCCTGACGGTCGGCGCCCTCGCGCACCGTGACCAGTCGCTCCTTGGGGGTCATGATGGCCGAGACCGGCGCGTCCATCCGCTTCTCGAAGCGCAGGTCGCGACCGGTGACGATGCCGACCAGCTCGCCGTTGTCGGTGACCGGCACGCCGGAGATGTTGTTGGCGTGGGTGATCTGCACCACCTCACCGATGCTCAGGTGCGGCGAGACGGTGATCGGGTTGCGGATGATGCCGCTCTCGTACTTCTTGACCGTCAGCACCTCGCGGGCCTGGTGCTCGATGGTCATGTTCTTGTGGATGATGCCGATGCCGCCCTCGAGCGCCATCGAGATCGCCAGCCGTGCCTCGGTCACCGTATCCATGGCCGCCGACACCAACGGGATGCGCAGATCGATCTCGCGGGTGAGCTTGGTCTGGAAATCCACCTCGCTCGGGATCACCGTGGAGTGAGCCGGGACGAGGAGGACGTCATCGAAGGTAAGTGCTTCCTGGATCAGGCGCATGGGTGAAAGGGCTCCGGGGTGGTGCAAGGTGGAAGGTAACCTATAATTATAAAACGTATATGGACTCCTGTAAACTGGCGTTTTCCCTTGGTCTCGGGGTGTGGCGATGAGCGCGATCTTCGATCCGGATGTCTATACGGTCTCGCGGCTCAATCGCGAGGTCCGTGCGGTGCTCGACGGCGCCTTCCCGCTGTTGCGGGTGCGCGGCGAGGTCTCCAACCTCGCCGCGCCGGCCTCAGAT
>NZ_RHFJ01000105.1:0-4114 GCF_003718675.1 Marichromatium sp. AB32 | reverse complement strand
GGCAAGGTCGATCGCCGCGCGCTCGCCGCCCGGCTCGACGCGCTCGACGCCGCAGGCGCGCGCACCCCGCCCCGGGGGCCGCTCGAACAGGCCCTCGCCGCGATCTGGGCCGAGGTCCTCGGGCGCGCCGACATCCACCGCGAGGACGACTTCTTCCTCCTCGGCGGCGACAGCCTCGGCGCCACCCGCACCGTCGAGCGGCTCAGGCGCGAGGGCGTCACCCACACCCTGGTGCCGCTGCGGCTGCTGTTCGGCGCCTCCACCCTGGCGGCGTTCGCCGAGCGGATCGCCGAATTCGGCACCGTCTCGCCCGGCGACCCCGGGACGGAGCAGACGGTCTTCGAGGAGGGCGCGCTGTGAGACCACGCGGCACGCCAGGCGCCACACCGGACGATCCCGGCTGAGCCCGCCTCGCCCTCATGCACCCGACCTTCCAGCCAGCCGATGACAGCCATCCCGCGGCTGTCGGCCAGCCACGCCCCGCGCCGCGCACCGCGGCGGGGGCGCTGCGCGATGCCGATGCGCCCAGCGCCGCGATGGAACGGCACAGGCACACCAGGCAACCGTCCCCCGCCAGCCGAGCGGCGGGCGACGACATCACGGAGCGACCCGCGCCCGTGTTCACCCGAGGCCCGCAAGGCCCATGCATCGCTAAGGAAAGAAGCACGCAGATGAACAAGAGAGAGCATTCCATGACGCCCCCACAGCAGATCCAGCCATTGATCCTGGCGCTGGTCGTCGGCGCGAGCGGACTGACCACCCTGCCCGTGGCCACGCATGCGGCGGGGGCGGAGACCGGGGAGGCCTCGGTCTCGCTGTCGACCATCACCGTCACCGCCCGACGCGGCGAGGAGCAGGCCAAGGAGATCCCCTTCGGGCTCAGCGTGCTCGGCGGCGAGCAGCTCGAGGAGCAGCGTCTCGACAACCTCGAGGAGGTGCTGGCGACGGTGCCCGGCGTCGACATCAGCGGCGACGGCGGTCCCAACAACTCCAACGTGCGCATCCGTGGCGTCGGCTCGCTCTACCAGCTCAACATGGACGACAACTCGGTGGTGCTGAACGTCGACGGGGTGTCGATGTCCACGCGCAACCTCGCGCTCGGCATGCTCGACATCGAGCGCATCGAGGTGCTCAAGGGGCCGCAGGGCACCCTGTTCGGACGCAACAGCGAGGCCGGCGCGATCAATGTCACCACGCGCAAGCCGACACGCTATTTCGAGGGCCATGTGCGCGGCGAGGTCGGTGAGCTTGGACGCAAGATGGGCGAGGCGGTGTTCAGCGGCCCGATCTCCGAGCAGGTGAGCGCCCGCGTGGCCTATCGCAACACCACCTCGGATCTCTGGGTGGAGAACAGCCGCGACGGCGAGCCGCTGATGCGCCCGCACGAGCAGACCCTGCGCGGCACCCTGCTGTGGGAGATCGGCGCGGGCACCGAGGCGACGCTGGTGGCCGAGCGCTACTCGATCGAGCACCAGGCCAACCTGATCGTCGCCCAACCCTATGGCGATCAGCCGGCCAACGACCTCACCCCGGGGCTGTTCGACGACAACGAGCGCAAGACCGAGCGCTACTCGCTGGAGATCAACCACGACCTCGCCGGCAGCCGGCTGAGTCTCATCACCTCGCTGGTCTCGACCGATATCGTCAAGTGGAAGGCCTATGACCGCACCATCACCGAGCAGGTCTTCGGTTTCCCCGGCGAGGTCGCCTTCCTCGACACCTCGGAGCAGGACGAGACCAGCCAGGAGCTGCGCTGGTCGTCGCTGCCCGATGCCCCGGTGTTCTGGGTGACCGGCCTGCACCTGTCGCAGTCCGACCGCACCTTCGACACCCTCGACACCATGACCGGCAACTTCTATGCGCGCGACTTCAGCAGCCAGAGCGCGGCGCTGTTCGGCGAGCTGACCTATCCGCTCGGCGATGCGCTGAAGCTCACCGGCGGCGTGCGTCACTCCTGGGACGAGAAGGACTACGAGGCGAGCTATCGGCGCGGCGCCACGGTGACCCGCGACGAGCGCGACCTCAGCGACGACTACACCACCGGGCGACTGGCGCTGAGCTATGCCCTCAGCGATGAGACCAACCTCTACGGCCTGCTCGCCCGCGGCCACAAGTCCGGCGGCTTCAACGACTACGCCTCCAGCATCGAGGGCAGCACGCCCTACGACTCGGCGAGCGTCAACACCCTCGAACTCGGCTTCAAGCACGAATCGCTCGACGGGCGCTTCACCCTCAACGGCGCGCTCTTCTTCAACCGGGTGAAGGACGACCACCTGCTCGGCTACGACGCCCACACCTTCGCCGCCACCGCGATCAACGCCGACACCGAGAGCAAGGGCGCCGAGCTGGAGGGCCGCTATGCCTTCGACAACGGGCTCTCGCTCGCCGCCGCGCTCAGCTATACCGACGCCCAGATCACCAGCGACGCGGTCGGCGTCTCCGGCGGCGACGTCGACGACGGCAACCGCGTCCCCGAGGTGCCGCGCTGGGGCGCGAGCCTGAGCCTCGGCCACGTCAAGCCGCTGCCGGCCGTCGGCGGGCTCGGTCCGCTCACCCTCAACACCCAGCTCAGCTATCGCTTCGTCGGCGAGCGCCCCGGCGACCCGCAGAACACCTTCGACCTCGACGCCTACCAGAAGCTCGACCTGCGCGTCGGCCTCGCCGCCGGCAACGCCGAGCTCTATCTGTGGGCCGACAACCTGCTCGACGAGGACTACGACCTCTACGCCTACCAGTACACCCCGACCCTGCGGATCGGCGCGCCGGCGCGCGGGCGTACCGTCGGACTCGGCGTCAATTACTTCTTCTGAGACCTGATCCGTGATGAATGATCCAACCCGGACCAAGACCCCGAGGTCCACCTGGTGGCTGCTCGCCAGCCTCTACACCACCCAGTACCTCGGGCTCGGCTTCTTCGTCATCGCCCTGGCCGCGCTGCTGCGCGAGCAGGGCGCGCCGCTCGACCAGATCAGCCTGGTCTACATGCTCGGGCTGCTGTGGGCGCTCAAGTTCCTCTGGGCGCCGCTGGTCGACCGCATCGGCGTGCGCCGCTGGGGGCACTATCGCGGCTGGCTGATGCTGATGCAGGCGGGAATGATGGCCTGCTTCCTGCTGATCGGCGCCTACGACCTGATCGACGACTTCTCCACCATCTATCTGCTCTGCGTGGTGGTCGCCCTGCTCTCGGCGACCCAGGACATCGCCGCCGACGGGCTCGCCTGCCGGCTGATCCCGGCCGAGGAGCGCGGCACCGGCAACGGCATCCAGGTCGCCGGCGGACTGCTCGGCAACATGCTCGGCGGCGGCGTGGTGCTGATGGCCTATCCCTATCTGGGGTGGGTTGGCAGCATGGTGGTGCTCGCCCTCGCCACCGGGGTGGCGCTGGTGCAGCTGCTCGTCTTCCGCGAGCCGCGCTGGCCGGTGGCGACGACCGCGCGGCCCCGGCTGCTGCCGCGCATCGGCGCCCTGCTGCGTGGGCGTCCCGGGCGCTACTGGCTGGCGATGGTGCTGTTCTACCCGCTCGGCTACAACCTGATGTTCATCCCGCTGACCCCGATCCTGGTCGATCTCGGCTGGTCGGTCGAGCGCATCGGCTTCACCGTCAACGTCTTCGGCTCGGTGGTCGGCATCATCGGCGCGCTGGCCGCGGGCTGGGTGTTCAACCGCGTGGCGCGACGCAACGCGCTGACCGGCGCGGCGCTGCTGCAGATCATCGGGGTGGGCGCCGTCGCGCTGCCGCTGCTGGGGATGACCGACACCCTCACGGTGATGCTCGCCATCGGCGCCTTCTTCCTCTTCTGCAATCCGGCCACCACGGTGCTGGCGGCGGTGATGATGGACCACGCCTCGCACGACGCCCCGGCCACCGACTACAGCCTGCAGTTCAGCCTGAGCATGGGTTTTGCGATGGTTGCGGCGACGGTGAGCACTTCGCTGGCAGAGCAGCTCGGCTATCTCTCGGTGATCTGGACCGCGCTGGCGGTAGCCGTCGTCGCCCTGCTGCTGGCGCTGCCCTACCGCTTCCAGCGGGTCTTTCCCGAGGGCGAGTCGACGGAGGACGCGCCCGCGCTGGACCCCGCCGTGGTGACGGGCGATGCGCGCTGAACCCTCAGAT
>NZ_RHFJ01000104.1:0-4587 GCF_003718675.1 Marichromatium sp. AB32 | reverse complement strand
CGGTTCCTGTCCCGGCGCCGATTGCCGTTCTCAGCAGACGTTGACGCTGGTAAAAGCCGGCAACCCAACCGACGGGGCTGTGCGCCGGACGTCGACCGCCTCCCTCATTCAAAACCCTTCGCGCCCTTGGCGCCTTTGCGGTTCAATCTCCTGGCCGCTGGCCGCTGGCCGCTGGCCGCTGGCCGCTGGCCGCTGGCCGCTGGCCGCTGGCCTTCAATCCCCCTCACGATCTGAGAATGCTCGATTCAGCGCATCCTGGTACTGCATCCGGGTGACCGCATTGAGGCCGTGTCCGCGTCCCTCGCTGAGTCGGGTTTCGAGCAGCCTGAGCCGTCTGGCCGCCTCGGCGCGTGCCTGTGGGTCCTCGATTCGGGCGATGAGCGCCTCGGTGTCGCGGATCTGGCGCAGGGTCTCGATCTCTGGCGGGATGAACCCCGCCCCCTTGAGCAGACGGTAACCGGCGCGCAGGTGTTCGGGGACCATGGCGAGGTCTTCTGTCGGCAGTGGTTTGCCGCTGCCGGGCAGGTCGTCGAGTTCTCCTCGCGCTCGTGCCCGTTCGATATGACGTTCGGCGATTTGATCGATGAGATCCATGTGTCGTGGTTTCGCTTGACTGATCGACTGGGGATTGTAGCTTGGCTGCTGTCATCTCGCGGTCATCGACCAGTCATGCCCTGGGCGTAGATTGCTCCTATGCAACGAGATGGCAAGGGCGGGGTAAGGTGATGCTGGATCGACGATCGCTGATCGAGGACAGACGGGATGGTCTGCGCGAGTCCATGATCGAACTGGGTGAGCGGGTTGCCGGGATGGTGGTCGAGGGGCTCGAGGTCTTGCGTACACGCGATCTGGAGCGAGCGCGCTCCCTGATCGCGGCGGATCAGCAGATCAATGACGCGCGGCGCGCGCTCGAACAGGAGGCATTGTTGATCCTCGCCGCACACCGACCGGCCGGCCGCGATCTGCGACTGGTTGGCGTGTCACTGGAGATGGTCTCGGAACTCGAACGTATCGCCGATCACGCCGCCGATCTCGGGCGATTGCTGCTGAGACATCCGGGTTGGAACCCAGATTCCCGGGCGTTCGCCTCTCTTTTGGATCTGGGCGAGAACAGCAGACGCTTGCTCGATGAGGTGCTCAATGGCTATTCGCAGGGCGCCGCAAAGGCCATCTCCTCTGCTTCAGAAACAGATTATTTCGCGATAGATCGCGACCTGGATTCGATAAATGTCGACATTATCGCGGCATTGCGCGCAGATCCCGCGAGTGCGGCCGATCAGGTGGCGCTGCTGTGGATGTCACACCATCTCGAACGGATCGCAGAGCGTGCGACCAACATTGCCGGGCAGTTGGTCTATATCGAGACCGGAAACCTCGAGGTACTCGACTGACCCGGATTGATCAGGCCGCTCATCCCCGCTGTTGTCCCCCTTGATCCTCGCCAATCCTCCCCGACCCTCAACAATTGGGCGTCGGGATCAGCGTATGACCACGCTGATTTCCGGGTACCCAAGGAGGGATGAGTGATGCGTGTCCTGGTCATCGGCAGCGGCGTGATCGGTACCACCGCCGCCTATCAACTTGCCCGCGCCGGTGCCGAGGTGACGGTACTCGAGCGCTGTGCCGGCTCCGGTCTGGAGACCAGCTATGCCAATGCCGGTCAGGTCTCGACCGGCTATGCCGCGCCCTGGGCTGCGCCCGGTCTGCCGCTCAAGGCGCTGCGCTGGCTGCTCACCCCGCACGCCCCGCTGCGGGTGCGACCACGGTTGGACGCGGCGATGCTGCGTTTCATGGCGGCGACGCTCGGCAACTGCAGCGCGCGTCACTATGCCCGCAACAAGGCGCGGTTGCTGCGCCTGGCCGAGTACAGCCGGATCGCTCTGGGCGAGTTGCGTGCCGAGATCGGGATCGACTACGACGCCGGCCAGGGCGGGACCCTGCAACTGCTGCGCTCGGCAGCCCAGTTCGATCAGGCGCGGCGCGATCGCGATATCCTCGAACGTAGCGGGCTGCGCTGCGAGCTGCTCGATGTCGAGGGCTGCGTCCGTCACGAGCCCGCGCTCGCCCGGGTCGCCGATCGCCTCGCCGGTGGTCTGCGCTTCCCCGATGACGAGACCGGCGACTGTCTGCGCTTCACCCAGGCATTGGCGGGCCATGCGACCAGGCTCGGGGTCGAGTTCCGCTACGGGGTGCGGGTCGAGGCGCTGCGTGTCCGCGACGGCGCGATCACCGGGGTCGAGACCGACGCCGGGCCCTTGGTCGCCGATCGCTGTCTGCTCGCTGCCGGACTCGACGCGGTGCGGCTGTTGCGCCCGCTCGGCATCCGCGCGCCGATCCATCCGGTCAAGGGCTATTCGCTCACCCTGCCGCTGCTCGATCCCGAGGCCGCGCCGCGCTCGACCTTGATGGACGAGACCAACAAGGTCGCGCTGACCCGGCTGGGCAACCGCTTGCGGGTGGCCGGCACCGCCGAACTCTGTGGCATGGACCTGCGGCTACGACGCGGACGCCTGGAGACCCTGCGACGGGTGCTCGTCGACCTCTTCCCCGAGGCCGCCGATCCGCGTCAGGCCGAGCCCTGGGCCGGGCTGCGCCCGATGACCCCGGACGGCCCGCCGATCCTGGGCGAGAGCGGTTGTGCGGGGCTCTATCTCGATATCGGACACGGCTCGCTCGGCTGGACCCTGAGCTGCGGGTCGGCGCGTCTGATCGCCGATCTGATGCTCGGCCGAGCCGCCGCGATCGACCCCGAGGGTCTGACCCTGGCGCGCTATCGCGGCGGCTGGCTGGCCGCCTGAGCGGCTCAGAACACCTGGGTCGCAGCCACCGCGGCGAGCACCAGGAAGAACGCACCGGAGATGCGATGTACCAGTACGATCGGCAGCCGTGTGAGTAATCGGCAGCCGACGAAGACCCCGAGCGCGGCGGTCACGCCCATCGCCAGGTTGGCGCCGATCCACACCGGCAACGGTGCCAGGGTAGTGGCCATACCGGCGACGGCGAGCTGGGTCTTGTCGCCCATCTCGGCGAGGAACAGCAGCAGGAAGGTCGCGACCAGGATGCTGTGCCCGGAGCGTTGCACCGTCTTCTCGTCACTCTCCATCTCGTCCTCGGTGGTGCGTAGCGCGATGACCCCGAAGGTCGCGAACAGCAGTGCGACCGCTGCGGCCAGCCATTGGTCGGGGATCCACTGGGTGAGCGCGGCGCCGAACAGCACCGCCAGGGTGTTGAGCAACAGGAAGGCGGCGAGTGCGCCGAACAGCACCGGCCAGTGACGGTGACGGGCGGCGAGCGCCATGCACACCAGCTGGCTCTTGTCGCCCATCTCGGCGAGTGCGACCAGCGCGAATGTGGCGAACAGTGTGCCGCCATCGGTCGAGATCATGGTGGTATCGATCATGCCGCTGCGTACCCCTCGATCGCTTGGGGCGTGGCGGTGCGCGGTGAACGGCGCTGGGCCGTGGTCGTCGGAGGTGACATCGGATGGGATCCTCGGGGCCGGGCGCAGGCACAAGACTCGAACACGATGACGCGCGCCCGGCCCATTGGCCGTCGCGTTCGTGCTCGAGGTCTCGTCAAGCCCGTCGGGCCGCATCCGCCATGGCGATCGCCAAGTCTGTTGACGGATGCCCCGCGCGCTGCGCGGGAGACTACTCCCCTCGGAGTGGGCCGCGATTCTCGCCGCCCGGGGTGGGGGTGTCAAGTCAGCCGCCAGCCGCCAGCCGCCAGCCGCCAGCCGCCAGCCGCCAGCCGCCAGCAGGATTGAACCGCAAAGCCTCGAAGGGCGCGAAGGGCTGCAGCGATCAGTTGCCAGCGCGGCGTGCCCTGCGGCTTCGGTTGGATCGAAGCGCCGCCGGGGCTGACCGCTCGCTTGAGTCCTTGTGGTCCGGGTTCTTCTGGCCCCATCTCCAGGGTTCGGGCGTTGGATGGAGGGTGGGGAGATGCAGGGTTCGGATTCTGGGCTGTTGGAGGGGATCGCGCGAGACGAGGAGGGTTATCTGCTCGATCCCGCGATGTGGACGCCGGCGCTCGCCGAGGCGCTTGCGGCCGAGGATGGGCTGGAGCTCGACGCCTCGCGGCTGGAGATCGTGCGCTTCGTGCGTGAGCGCTTCGAACGCACCGAGTCGGTCCCCGAGGCGCGGCGGGTGCTCGCGCACATGCGCGATCTCTGGGGCGCGGAGCAGGCGACCCGCCGCGCGCTCTATCGGTTGTTCCCGCGCGGCTACGGCCAGCAGGCGTGCAAGATCGCCGGGATGCGCAAGCCGCGCAAGCTGATGCTCGACGTTTGACCCAGCCGCCAGGGGATTGAACCGCAAAGACCCAAAGGACACGAAGAAAGCGACCAGCCTTCAGCAAACAGCCTCCAGTGTCGGTTTGCGGTCAACCGCGACGCGACGAGACAACCCTGCCCCCTCACTGGAGGCTGGCGGCTGGAAGCCTTTCTTCATCTTCGCGCTCTTGGCGCCTTGTATCTTGCCACCCCGTGGTGGTTAGCTCCCACCGCGCGAGATTGAGGCAGCTCGATTGCGCCTGAAGGCCTGGACCTTGTCGCTAAGACCAAGCCCTCGATCTCTCTTCTCATGCCAG
>NZ_RHFJ01000103.1:0-4830 GCF_003718675.1 Marichromatium sp. AB32 | reverse complement strand
CGAGACTGGCATGAGAAGAGAGATCGAGGGCTTGGTCTTAGCGACAAGGTCCAGGCCTTCAGGCGCAATCGAGCTGCCTCAATCTCGCGCGGTGGGAGCTAACCACCACGGGGTGGCAAGATACAAGACGCGAAGGACACGAAGGTTTTTTTAAAAAAGGACACCCATTTATCGAGCGCCTGGACACCTTTAAAAAGGGACACCCATTTATCGAACGCCTAGACGCCAACCACACAACCCCTTCGCGTTCTTCGCGGCTTGGCGGTTCACATCTTTGCGGTTCACATCTTCCGAAGGCTGGCGGCTGACGACAGCGCCCCGGTCGCCAGCCGCAACCCTCGACAACCGGCCGGCGCCTCGTATCATGGGGAGCGGTCGCACCAGCGCGGTGCGTCGAGACATGAGGGGGCGAGGACCTATGGCCAGATATCATCCAACCAAGACGGGGTCGCGCTGATGTGCGGGATCGCCGGTTTCATCCTGCGCGCCGGGGTCGAACCCGCGCCCGGTACGCTCGAACGCATGATCGAGCGACTCGGACACCGCGGCCCGGACGACAGCGGACTCTATCGCGAGGGCGCGGTGGGGCTGGCGCAGTCGCGGCTGTCGATCATCGGACTGGAGACCGGGCACCAGCCGCTGCTCGCGCCCGCCGACGGGCTGGCGCTGGTGGCCAATGGCGAGGTCTACAACTATCGCGAACTCAACGCCGCGCTCGGCGCCGCCGGGCGGGTGGCACACACCGGCTCGGACTCCGAGACCATCCTCCACGCCTACGCGGTGCACGGGCTCGACGCGCTCGAACGGCTGCGCGGCATGTACGCCTTCGCGCTGCATGATCGCCGGCGCGAGCGGCTGATCCTCGCCCGCGACCGGCTCGGCATCAAACCGCTGTTCTACGCCCGGCTGCCCGACCGGGTGGTGTTCGCCTCCGAGCTCAAGGCGCTGCTCGCGCTGCTGCCCGAGTCGCCGCGGGTCTCGGCCCCGGCGCTGCGCCAGTTCCTCCACCACCAGTTCGCCGCCGGCGAGGACACCCTGATCGAGGGCGTGCGCCGCGTCCCGCCGGGCGAGGCACTGGTGATCGACTCCGAGCTCAACCTCACCCATCACCGCTACTGGTCGGCGCGGCGCGTCGCCCCGCGCGACATCGGCCCCGAGTACGCCAGCTACGAACTCGGCGAGCGGCTCGACGCGGCGATGCGCGAGCACATGCGCGCCGACGTGCCCTTCGGCCTGTTCCTCTCCGGCGGGGTCGACTCGGCGGTGCTCGCCGCCCTGCTCCACCGCCACGGCGCCGGGCGCATCCACAGCTTCTCGGTCGGCTATCGCGGCACCCGCATGGCCGACGAACTCGACGCCGCCGAGCGGGTCGCGGCGCACTTCGGCTTCGAGCATCACCGTCTGGAGCTGGAGCTGGATCAGGTCTTCGGTCGCATCCCCCACAGCATCTGGGCCGCCGACGAACTGATGCGCGACTATGCCTGTCTGCCGACCTCGATCCTCGCCGAGCAGGCCAGCGCCGAGCTCAAGGTGGTGTTCTCCGGCGAGGGCGGCGACGAGGTGTTCGGCGGTTATGGCCGCTACCGCCCGCCGCGGCTGGAGCGCTGGGGCAAGGGGCTGCTGCGTCCCGGCAGCGGCGGCTTCCGCACCCGGGGACAGTGGGCCAGACGCTGGCAACGGGCGCTGTACGGTGCGGCGCTCGCGACCGTCGAGCCGCCCGATCGCGCCCCCTTCGTCGCCGCCTGGCAGGCCACCCCCGGCGACTGGTCCGACCTGCAGCGACGTCAGTACACCGACCTGGTGACCGCGCTGCCCGACAACCTGCTGGTGAAGACCGACCGCATGCTGATGGGGTTCGGCGTCGAGGGCCGGGTGCCCTTCCTCGACCACCGTCTGGTCGAGTTCGGGCTGGCGCTGCCCGACACGCTCAAGACCCGCGACGGCAGCGGCAAGTGGCTGCTCAAGCGCTGGGCCGAGCCGCTGCTGCCGCCGGGGCACCTGAGCGCGCCCAAGCGCGGCTTCCACGTCCCGGTCGGCGACTGGCTCGGAGACGAGCGCGCCGCCCAGGTCGGCGAGCTGCTGGCGCGCAACGACGGCATCCGCACCTGGTTCCGCCCCGAGGCCCTGCCTGCGCTGGTTGCCGCACGGTGCGCCGGGCACGGCGGCGGGCGCGAGCTGTTCGGGCTGCTGCAGTTCGCGATCTGGCACCGTCTGTTCATTGAGCGGCCGGGGCTCACGCCCGCCCCGCACGAGGACCCGCTCGACTGGATCGCGAGCGACTGAGCCCGGGCCACGCGTCGCTGGCCAAGCCGCGCGCGCTGGCGCAGAATGACCCCACAGGACCGCGTCCGCCGCGCGCCGCTGGCGGACGCCCGAGCACCATGGATGGCGCCCGATCGTCATCCGGCCACCGAGACCCGCGCCGCATGACCGAGCCCGCACACATCGCCTGCTTCCTCTCCACCTCGGGACACAGCGGCGTCGACCGGCTCGCCCGTCACCTGCTGCCGGCGATCGCCCGGCGCGGCCACCGCGTCGACCTACTCAAGGTGCGCGGCCACGGCCCCGAACTCACCGATCAGCCGCCGGGGCTGCGCATCATCGATCTCGGCACCCGCCACACCCTCGCCACCCTGCCCGCGCTGGTGCGCTATCTGCGCCGCGAGCGCCCCGACGTACTGCTCTCCGACAAGGACAAGGTCAACCGCCTGGCACTGGCCGCGCGCGCACTGGCACGCACCCCGACCCGATTGGTGCTGCGCTCGGGGATCACCATCTCGGTCGATCTCGCCTCGCGCGGGCCGCTCGATCGCTGGGTGCAGCGTCACTCGATGGGCTGGCTCTACCGCTTCGCCGATCGCGTGCTGGTGCCGAGCGTCGGCGCCGCCGACGACATGGCCCGCTACACCGGCCTGCCGCGTGAGCGCATCCACCCGGTCGACTCGCCGATCGTCCCGGCGCGGCTGTTCACCGAGCAACAGCCACGCCCCGATCACCCCTGGTTCGCCGACGACGCCCCGCCGCTCATCCTCAGCGTCGGCGAGCTGTGCAGCCGCAAGGACTTCGCCACCCTGCTGCGCGCCTTCGCCCAGGTGCGCGCCGAGCGCCCCTGTCGACTGATGATCCTCGGTCGCGGCAGCGCCCGCGAGCGCCTGCTGCGCCTCGCCGACGACCTCGGCGTCGGCGCCGACTTCGCCCTCCCCGGCTTCGTCCCCGAGCCCTACGCCTACATGGCCCACGCCGCCCTGCTCGCCTTCTCCTCGCGCTGGGAGGGCCTGCCCTTCGTCCCCGTCGAGGCGCTGGCCGTCGGCACCCCGGTGGTCTCCACCGACTGCCCCAGCGGCCCGCGCGAGATCCTCCAGGACGGCCGCTACGGCCCCTTGGTCCCGGTCGGCGACGATGCAGCACTGGCCGAGGCGATCAAGACGACGCTGGATGATCCGTTGCCGAAGGCGGTGTTGCGGGAGGCGGCGGGGCGGTTTGAGATTGAGCGGGCGGTTGGGGGGTATTTGGAGGGGATCACGAAAAACCAAACAAACCACAAACAAAAGAGGATTAATTAAATTGAAATCAATAGGATTCTTTAACAATAAGGGCGGCGTAGGAAAAACAACGCTTTTATGCAATCTAGCAGGATCTCTCGCTATCCAACACAATAAAAACATATTAGTAATAGACTCAGACCCACAATGCAATGCATCAGCTTACTTGTTAGAAGAATCACAACTAGAAAACATTCTAATAAATGAAGAATACAACAGCATCGACTCTTTTTATGAACCAATACGCAGAGGTCAAGGATACTCAAACAACACACCAAATATTGAAAGAAGCGCAAGGTTTGGATTAGATCTAATCGTAGGAAACCCTAAATTATCAATACGTGAAGACCTACTCGCAAGCGATTGGTCGGAAACAAGGAACGGAGAACCAAGAGGATTTCAAACAACCTACGCATTCAAACAACTTCTAAGCAGACTCAATAGCTACGATTACATCTTTGTAGACATGGGCCCATCACTAGGCGCGTTAAATAGATCAGTACTACTAAGCGTCGACTTTTTTTTGATGCCATTATCAGTTGATATTTTCAGCATGATGGCGGTGAAGAACATCATAAAGTCTATCTCTTCATGGAAAGACTCACTAAACGACGCGATAGAAAGACATTACCACGCAGAGCGTCATTATTTTGAAATAGCAAACGAGAGAATACAATGGAAATTAAACTTTGCAGGATATGTAATGCAGCAGTATCGCGCAAAGAAAAAGGAAGGAATTAGACAACCCGTTGGCGCATTCGAAAGAATCATAGAAATGCAGCGCGCTGAAATACAAGAAATTTGCAACTTCTTCTCCGTCAACCAAGAGGCTGCAAATTTGGGTGAAGTACCAACTTTAAGTAGCGTTGTACCTCTTTCGCAGCAAGCTCATGCGCCAATATTTGCCTTGGCAGCAAGGGACGGTGTTGTGGGCGCCCATTATACCAGGGTGGCTGAAGCTGGAGATTTCTTCCATTCAATATCAGAAAATTTTTTAGCGAGAATGGAAAATGATTAACTGGGAAGAAGATCTGATAACAACATTAGCAAGACGCAGATGCGTGATAGTAATTGGCGCTGGCGTTTCAAAAAACTCAAGAAACCAAAATGGAGAAACACCAAAGTCATGGGATGAGTTCCTTAATTGGTGCACTGAAGAGATAGAAGGAGAAAACAAAGAACTCATAAAATTACTCATAGCGAGCAGAGATTTAACAACAGCATGCGAAGTTATAAAAAACAACATCTCTGAGGACAATTTAACAAGAAAAATAGAAGAAGAGTAGAT
>NZ_RHFJ01000102.1:0-5586 GCF_003718675.1 Marichromatium sp. AB32 | reverse complement strand
GGCGCGCCGGCGCGCGCCGCCCGCGCCGGCTGATCCTGATCCATCACGCCCCACGAGCGCCGACCCGGCCGGCGCTCGCCGCCGATGGCCCGCTGCGGGTCGAGACCCTCGACCTCGCCACCACCGGCGCGCGCGCCCTGTTCGCGCGCTGGCCGCTGCACCTCGGCTGCGACGTCGCCGCCGGACAACGCCCCCACCTGCTGCTCGTCGGTCGCGCGACGCCCGCCACCGCGCTCCTGCGCCAGGCGCTGCTCGGCGCCCACTATGGCGAGCGGCGCCTGCGCATCACCCTGCTCGACCCCGACCCGGCGGCGGCCGCCGCCTGGTTCCGCGCCACCCAGCCCCAGGGCGAGACGATCGCCGAGTTGCGCTGCGCCACCCCGGAGGCACCGGCACTCGATGCCGACACGCCGGTGAGCCTGGCGCTGATCTGCGACCCGTCACGGGCCGCCGCGCACGCCGCCCGGCTGCGCCAACGACTCGCCGCCGCGAGCGGCGCCTCGCCAGCGCTGATCGCCGTGGCCACCGCGCCCTGGCCAGCCGGCGCACGCGCCGACTGGGACGGCCAGACCCAGCCCTTCTCGCTGATCGCCGACGCCTGCACCCCCGCGACCCTGTTTGCCGGGCGCGCCGACCAGCTCGCACGCACCATCCACGAGCACTATCGCGACAGCGTCGCCGCCCAGGGTCGCGACCCCGATGGCGAGCCCGGCGGCCAACCCTGGGCGCAGCTGGCCGAGTCCTTCCGCGGCGCCAACCGCCACCAGGCCGACCACATGCTCGCCAAGCTCGCCGTGGTCGACTGTCGCGCGGTCCCCGAGGAGCGGGTCGCCGGCTTCGCCTTCACCGCACCCGAGATCGAGCGTCTCGCGCGCATCGAGCACCGGCGCTGGGCCGCCGATCGTCGCCTCGACGGCTGGACCCACGCCCCGGTGCGCGACAACGCACGCAAGCACCACCCGCAACTGGTCGACTACGACGCCCTCAGCGAACCGATGAAGGATCTCGACCGCTTCGCGGTGCGCGGCGTACCGACCCTGCTCGCGCGCGCCGGACTCGGCATCCAGCGCCTGTTGATCGTCGCCCTGATCGAGCCCGCCTCCAGCGAGACGCCCCCGCCACCGCGCCGACTCGTCAACGATGCACTCGGGCGGTTGCACGCACGCTACCCCGACCGCGCCCTGGTGCTCGCCACCAGCCTCGGCTCGACGCTCACCCGCGCACTCACCGCCCAGGCGATCGAGCACCCCGCCACCGGGCTGTGGCTGCTGCACCAGCGCCCGCTGTCGGCACAGCTCGACGCCTGCCCCGACCCGACGACGCGGACGACCCTGCTCGATCTGGTCGCCCGGGCCGAGCGGCGCCTGCCGCTCGGCCCCGGGGGGCTGGCCGGGTGGATCGCCAAGCGCGCCGAGATCGCCTGGCACCCGGCGCCGCCGGAGACGGCCGCGCGCCCGGTCAAGCGACTGTGGCTCGCCGCCGAGGGCCGACGGCTCGTCTGGGACTTCGAGTACTGAGCCCGCCATGCACCACCCCGACCGCCCACTCACCGGCCCCGCCGGCGTGCTCGAACGACTCGGCCTCGGCGCCATCGCCCTGGCCGACTGTCTGTGGCTCTATCTGCGCATCCTCGGCGGTCGCGCCCGGCTCGACCTGCCGGCCTTCGCCGCCGCGCTGCGTCAGTCCGGACTCTCGGTCCTGCCGGCGCTGACCCTGGTGAGCGTCGTCCTCGGGCTGATCCTCGGGCGTCAGGGCGAGCAGCTGCTCGCCGGCTTCGCCCTGCCCGACGCGCTGCTGATCTCGCTGACCTATGCCATCGCCCTGGAGCTGCTCCCGGTGCTGATCGGCATCCTCGTCGCCGGGCGTGCCGGGGTGGCGCTGGCGGTGCGTCAGGCCGGGCTGGCGGTGAGCGGGGAGCTCGACGGACTGCTGGTCAACGGCATCGATCCGATCCGCTACACCCTCGCCCCGACGCTGCTGGCGATGCTGCTGATGAGCGCGGCCTTCGCGGTGTGGAGCCTGCTGGTCACCGGACTGACCACCTGGGCCTGGCTGTGGGCGAGCGCGGCGCTCGGCCCGGCGCGACTGGTCGAGACCCTGGCCCACGCCATCGGCCCGGCCGACCTCGTCGGCGCCCTGGTCAAGCCACCGCTGTTTGCCCTGCTGGTCGCGCCGCTGGCCTGCGTCAACGGCATCGCCGCCGGGCGCGACCCGCGCGGCATCGCCCGCGCCGCCACCGCCACCATGCTCGGCGCGATCGGGCTGATCCTGGTCGCGGACCTGCTCTATCTGCTGCTGATCGGCTGAGCGCGTCATGTCCACCCCCTCACCGGCCCCCACCCCACCACCGGCGCTCGCCATCGCCGGGCTCTACCAGCACGTCGCCGGGCGCTGCGCGCTCTCCGACCTCGACCTCACCCTGCCCGCCGGCGAGTGGCTGCTGATCTGCGGCCCCAACGGCGCCGGCAAGAGCCTGCTCAGTCGGCTGGTGCTGGGACTCGACCACCCCTCGGCGGGTACAATCGCCCTGTTCGGGCAGGACCTCGCGCGGCTCGACGGCGGCGCGATGCGGCGGCTGCGCCGGCGCCTCGGTGCGGTGCTCCAGGGCGGCTCGCTGCTGGCCGATCGCAGCGTGCTCGAGAACCTGCTGCTGCCGCTGCGCGAGACGCCGCTGCGCCGCGCCGAGCTGGCGCGCGCGGCGCGACTGGTG
This sequence comes from Marichromatium sp. AB32, assembly GCF_003718675.1. Classification (NCBI taxonomy): domain Bacteria; kingdom Pseudomonadati; phylum Pseudomonadota; class Gammaproteobacteria; order Chromatiales; family Chromatiaceae; genus Marichromatium; species Marichromatium sp. AB32. The sequence continues at coordinate 2,876 of NZ_RHFJ01000102.1, read as the reverse complement.
GTCACCCTGCTGCAGCTCGACGGGCTCGAACACCACCTGCCGCGCGCGCTCTCGCTGGGCCAGCGGCGGCGCGTCGAGCTCGCCCGCGCGCTCATCCACCAACCCGACCTGCTGGTCTGGGACGGGGTCGCCGACGGCCTCGACCCCAGCGCACTCGGCGAAATCCTGGAGATGCTCGACACCGTGCGACGCAACCGTGCACTGACCCTGATCGCCACCGACAACTCCCCGGCCGCGCTCATCACCCACTGCGAGCACGCGCTGGTGCTCGACCACGGTCGGGCCGTCTATGCCGGACCGAGCGCCGCGCTGCGCGAGACCGCCGCCGCGCGGATCGAGCTGCGCGCGGCGCTGCGGGGGTGGCGATGAGCGAGCGGCTCGAACGGCTCTACTCGCCGCCCGAGATCGACGCCCCGGGCAAGCGTCAGGGACGGGCGATGCGTCGCGACCTGCGCGCCGCCGGGCTGTTCGTGGTGCTGATGGCAGCGGCCTTCGTCGCCCTGCTGGTGGTGCTGTGGCCGGGGCGGCTCGGCGAGGGCTACCGTCTGGTCGCGATCTTTCCCGACGCCACCGGGCTCGCCCCCGGCATCCCGGTGATCCAGGACGGCTACCGTATCGGCCGGGTCGAGCGCGTCGAGCCGGTGTTCGCCAGCGCCGCCGAGCCCGCCCCCTGCGGCGAGCGCGCGCCGCTGCGCCCCTGCTTCCGCGCGCTGCTGCGGATCGCCGACGACTGGCCGCTGGCCGCCGACAGCCGGGCGCGGATCGGCTCGGCCGGGCTGCTCGAGGGCAGCGCGATCAAGATCGCCCCCGGCACCTCGGCCAGCCGGCTCGCGGCCGGGGCGCAACTCCCCACGCTCGCCCCCGAGCCGGACCTGATGGGCCAGCTCGGCGCGCTCACCGCCAGCCTCGACACCCTGGTCGCCGAGACCATCACCCCGGCGCTGCAGAGCATCGCCCGCCAGATCGCCACCATCGAGGCGCTGCTCGGCACCGGCGAGGCGGCCACCGGCAACCAGGCGCGGCTCGCCGGCGCGCTCGATCATCTGCGCGCACTCACCGCCAAGCTCGACGCCGCGGTCGACGGCGAGTCGATCGCCGCCACCCTGGAGGCGGTCGAGGCGCTCACCACCAACCTCGCCGAGGTCAGCGGCGCGGTGGCCGCGCAGCGCGACGCGCTCGAACGCGCGGTGGCCGACTACGGTGCGCTCGCCAACGAGGTCCGCGCCCTGGTCGCCGACAACCGCCCGGCGCTGCGCCACAGCCTCGATGATACCCAGGCGCTGCTGCAGACCATGAACAACGCGCTGCTGCCGATCCTCACCAACATCGAGGATGCCAGCCGCAACCTCTCGGCGCTCTCGCGTGCGCTGCGCGAGAACCCCGCCAGCCTGCTCCAGGGCCATCCCACCGAGGAACGCACCCCATGGTTCCGCTGACCCGCACACTGCTGCTGCTCGCGCCCCTGCTGCTCGGCGCCTGCGCCGGCGGCGAGCCGATCGAGCGCGACCGCTTCTACCGTCTCGCGCCACCGCCACCGTCCTCGACCACCACCGCCCGGCTCGACGCCAGCGTGCAGGTGCGCGACCTGGCCGCGCGCGGCTTCCTCGGCGGTCGCCAGATCCTCTATCGCACCCGCGCCGAGCCGCGCGAGGTCGGACGCTACGACAGCCTGCTGTGGGAGGAGCCGCTGCCCGGAGCGCTCGCCGACGCCCTCGCCGAGGGCTTGCGCGCGGCCGGTCCCTTCGCCCGGGTACACGCCCCGGCCGAGCGGGTCGAGGCCGACTACGTCCTCAGCGGCGAGCTGATCCGCTTCGAGCACCTGCCCGAGGCCGAGCCGCCCCGGGTCGCCGCCACCCTCGGCCTGACCCTGCAGCGGGCACGCGCGAGGACGCCGCTGTGGCGCACCCGCCTGACGCTCGACGAACCGCTCGCCGAATCCACCCCGGCGGCGATGGCCGCGGCCTTCGAGCGACTCACCGCGCATCTGGTCGAGCAGGCGGTGACGGCGCTCGCGGCGCAACGCCCGGGGGGGCGATGAGCGCGCCCGACCCCTTCGCCGTACTGCTGCCGGCCGCCGCCGCGACCATGCCGGTGGCCTGGGGGGCGGTGCGCATCCCGGCGCTGCCACCGGACTATGCGCCGAGCACGCGTGAGCTCACCGACCCCGACCCCGGGGTGCGCTTCGCCCGTCGCACCATCGCGCGGATCGGCGACGCCGACACCAGCGAACTGCTGCTGATCGACAAGACCGCGCCCCATGCCCGTCACGATCTGATGCTGGTCTCGCCCAGGGCCGGCGCCACCCCGGACGCGCTCGACCCGGCGAGCGCCGCACGCTTCTGGGGCTGCGCGCTGAACTTCGTGCGCTTCGTCTCCGACCCCGCGGTGATCGAGCGCTTCGGACTCGACGGCGGACAGCTCCATCTCGCCCTCAACTGCGACCCCCACACCCGCGACCGCGAGAGCGTGCAGGCGTCCAAGCAACTCCACCTGCACCTGATCCACTGGGACGCGAGCGAGCTGGCGCCGCTCGCCGCGCCCCAGCCCACGCTCGCCACCCTCGCGCCGCACGATCGCCGCCAGGCGCTCGACCCCGCGACCCTGCCCGGCGCCCGGCTGATCGCCGAGCGGCTCGCCGCACTGCCGCTCGGCATCCCCGGCGCGCGGGTCGTGCCGGTCGACCCGGCGCGCCAGCTCGCCGGGCTCGACCCGCTCGGCTGCACCCTGCGCCTGCCCGGCTGGGAGACCCTGGCGAGCCCCGCCTTCGGAGCCCTGATCGCACGCCTCCACCGGTGTCTCGACGGGCTCGCCGGCGAGCTGCTCGACGCCCTCACCGGGCAGCGCACCCCGCCCTCGCCCTGGCGCCGCCACCGGCT
>NZ_RHFJ01000101.1:0-5648 GCF_003718675.1 Marichromatium sp. AB32 | reverse complement strand
CGGCGCCGGTCCCCTCGCGCTGGGGATTGGTGGCGACGCTGCTCGCGACCCTGGCGCTGGCGGTGGCGCTCTACGGGGCGTGGCGGGTGTCGACGGTGCCGCTCGTGCCTGCAGCCGCGCCGGATGCGGTCGCGTCCGCGCCGCCGCGGGTCGCCGTCGAGCCGTCGCCAACCCCGCCGCCAGTCCCCCGGTCGTTGCCTGAGGCGCCCGGGGCTGTCGAGCCGCCCGAGTCGCCCGGGCCGCCACCGCCGAGCGCCGACCCGGCGCCGCCGGTGGCGGCCCTGCCCGCGGAGCTGCTGCGCGATATCGAGTCGTTCAAGCGTGAACTCGAGCGCACCCGGACCACGGCCCCCGCGACGCCCGTCCCGGGGCGCTGACCGTCACGCCGGATCGGTATAATCGCCTCGGTCCGCGGTCGCGCGGCGCGCGGCCTGTGCGAGGTCGTCCGCACGGCGATCCCCTCATCCCCGCTCAGCCCGGCCTCACGCGCATGTCACAGTCGAAATCCCGCGATCCCGACGTCCTCCACCGTCATCTGCGCGACGTGCAGGAGCTGCTCTCGCGCCAGCGTCTGGTCGACGAGCTGGTGCATCGTCAGCAGATGCCGCACCGCGACCTGGTCGAGTCGATCACCCACAAGCAGAATCTGGCGCGGCTGCAGCGCAAGCTCGACCGTCTGCACCCGGCCGATATCGCCTGGATCCTCGAGACCCTGCCGCTCGCCGACCGGCTGTTCGTGTGGGAGCTGGTGCGTGCCGACAAGGACGGCGACATCCTCCTCGAGGTCTCCGACGCGGTGCGCGCGAGCCTGCTCGAGACCATGGACCATTACGCGCTCAAGGCGATGGCACTGGGTCTCGACGCCGACGAGCTGGCCGATCTCGCCCCCGACCTGCCGCCCGAGGTGGTGCAGGCGGTGCTCGCCGCGCTCGATCAGGACGAGCAGGCGCACGTGCGCGAGGCGATGTCCTACCCCGAGGGCACGGTCGGCGCGCTGATGGACTTCGACCTGATCAAGGTTCGCGAGCAGGTCACCCTGGGCGCGGTGCTGCGTTATCTGCGCCGCTTCGGCGCGCTCCCGGACCACACCGACAAGCTCTTCGTGGTCGATCGCGAGGAGCGCTTCCGTGGTCTGCTGACGCTCGAATCCCTGCTGGTCAACGCCCCCGAGCGCACCGTCTCCGAGGTGATGAAATCGCGCGCGGTGGTCACCTTCCGCCCCGACGACGACGCCGGCGCCGCGGCCCAGGCCTTCGAGCGCTACGACCTGGTCTCGGTGCCGGTGGTCTCGGAGCGCGATCGGGTGATCGGGCGACTGACGGTCGACGACATGGTCGACTACATCCGCGAGGAGTCCGAGGCCGAGATCCTCGGCAACGTCGGTCTGCGCGAGGAGGAGGATCTGTTCGCGCCGGTGATCCGCTCGGTGAAGAACCGCTGGGCCTGGCTGGCGATCAACCTGATCACCGCCTTCGTCGCCTCGCGGGTGATCGATCTGTTCGAGGACTCGATCGGTCAGTTGGTGGCGCTCGCCGCGCTGATGCCGATCGTCGCCGGGATCGGCGGCAATGCCGGCAACCAGACCATCACCATGATCGTGCGCGCGATTGCCATGGGGCAGGTCGAATCGGCGGCGCTGGGACGGTTGTTGCGCAAGGAGCTGGGGGTGGCGCTGATCAACGGTCTGGTGTGGGGCGGGGTGGTCGGGGTGCTCGCCGGGGTGCTCTACGGCAGTCCCGGACTGGGCTTGGTGATGATCGCCGCGATGACCCTCAACCTGCTGCTGGCGGCCACCGCCGGGGTGTTGATCCCGCTGTTGCGCCAGCGCTTCGGCGGCGACCCGGCGCTCGGCAGTTCGGTGCTGATCACCGCGCTGACCGACTCCGGCGGGTTCTTCATCTTCCTCGGACTGGCGACCCTGTTGCTGCTCTGAGCGCCGGCCCCGGGCGGGGCCGGCGTGGTCGGTCCACGCCGGGCGGCGTGGACCGGCGCGATCAGCCGCCCACCGGCATCGAGAAGTAGCGGTGGTTGATGATGAAGTGAGCGAGGATGCTCACCACGTAGCCGAGCGCGATCACCGGGGTCCAGCGCAGGTGGCCGAAGAAGGTGTACATGCCCTTCGACTGCCCCATCAGCGCCACGCCCGCCGCCGAGCCGATCGACAGCAGGCTGCCGCCGACGCCGGCGGTGAGGGTGACCAGCAGCCACTGGCCCTGGGTCATGTCGGGGTTCATGGTCAGCACCGCGAACATCACCGGGATGTTGTCGACGATCGCCGAGAGCACGCCGACCAGGGTGTTGGCGATGGTCGGGCCGAGATCACCGTAGGCGACCTGCGAGACCAGCTCGAGATAGCCGATGAAGCCGAGACCGCCGACGCAGAGGATGACGCCGTAGAAAAACAGCAGGGTGTCCCACTCGGCGCGCGCCACGCCGGTGAAGATGTCGAAGGGGAGGGTGTCCTCGATCTCGCCGCGCTTGATGGTGGCCTGCTCGCCGGTCTTCTTGAGATAGAAGCCGAAGAACTTGAGATAGGCCAGACCGGTCATCATGCCGAGCACCGGCGGCAGGTGGTAGAAGTTGTGGAAGCTCACCGCGGTGGCGATGGTGGCGAGGAACAGCAGCACGATGCGCAGCGCGCCGCGCTTCATCCGCACCCGCTCGTCGCTCGGCGGCGGGGTCTCGTTGGGGATGGCGCGGTGCATGAAGGCGGCCGGCACGGCGAAGTTGAGCACCGAGGGGATGAACAGCGCGAAGAAGGTCTGGAAGTCGATCAGACCCTTCTGCCACACCATCAGCGTGGTGATGTCGCCAAACGGGCTGAAGGCGCCGCCGGCGTTGGCCGCGACCACGATGTTGATGCAGGCGAGGCCGACGAAGCGCGGGCTGTCGGCGCCGACGGCCATGACCACGGCGCACATCAGCAGCGCGGTGGTGAGGTTGTCGGCCACCGGCGAGATGAAGAAGGCGAGCAGACCGGTGGTCCAGAACAGGGTGCGGTAGCTGAAGCCCATACGGATCAGCCAGGAGCGCAGCGCGTCGAACACCTGCCGCTCCTCCATGGCGTTGATGTAGGTCATCGCCGCGAGCAGGAACAGGAACAGCTCGCCGAACTCCATGATGTTGTGACGCACCGCCTCGGCGGCGGCCTCGGGCGCGCCGTGGTGGGTGGTGTAGTAGTAGGCGATGATCAGCCAGATCGCGCCGGCGGCGAGCACCACCGGCTTGGACTTGCGCAGGTGGGTGAACTCCTCGGCCATGACCAGGGCGTAGGCGGCGACGAAGATCGCCAGCGCCGAGAAGCCGACCCAGCTGGTGGTCAGGTCGAAGTGCTCGACGGCCGACTCCGAGGCCATGGCCAAGGCCGGTGAGATGAACAAGAGGGCGGTGATCAGCCCCCTGAAGACGGGATGATGCATAGGGTTTCCTTGTGTGTGAGGGTTCGTGACGACCACGGCGCGGGCAGGCCGGCCGCTCGACCGGGACGCCGTGGAACACGGATTTTCGCAAACGAAAAACACTTTAGGATGCCGCTTGAAAAAGGTTTCTGGCAAGTCCCGTGCCTTTTCTCGTCCCCCCTTCGGGCCCCAGTCCCGCTGGCCGGAGCCGTGCGCTCGCGTGCCCCGGGTCCGTGGCGGCTGAGGGTGCCGGTCCACGAAGCGATGTCAGGCAATCCTGGCCGCTGATGCGTCGCTGCGCTCGTCATCCTGATCGCCGGTCCGATTCCTGAACGGGCCGACGAGCGGCATCTGGGTGCATCACTGCACTGGCGCGGTGCGAGAAGCGGTCACTGCATCGTCAGCACGCTACGTGTCTTGAAAAGCCCCTGATGGGGGCCATTGCTTGGAGACGATCGGCTCGGGATTCAGGGCTGGAGGTGAGCGTGGCCGATTCGTTCGGAGCGCTCGCCGGTGTCGCCCGCGGCACGTCGGTGTTCACGATGCCCGGTGGTGACTGCCCGGTATGACCTGAACCAACACGATGGACCAGGATGGGGGGCTCGGATGTTGGAGATGCACGTTCAAACGGGTCGGGTCGGCGGGGATCGCAAGCGCGACAGGACGGTCATCGACACGGAGGTCACCTTCGATCGGGAGCGACAGCTGGTGTCGACGACCGATCTGCGTGGAATCATCACCTATGCCAACGACGCCTTCGTCGAGGTCAGCGGCTACACCCTCGACGAACTGGTCGGGCGACCGCACAACATCGTGCGCCACCCCGATATGCCCGCCGAGGCCTTTCGCGACATGTGGGAGAAGCTCAAGGCCGGCGAGAGCTGGCGCGGGCTGGTCAAGAACCGCTGCAAGGACGGGCGTTACTACTGGGTCGACGCCTATGTCACGCCGATCTTCGAGCGCGGCGAGCGCGTCGGCTACCAGTCGGTGCGCACCTGTCCGGCCGGACGTCAACTGATCGAGCGCGCCGAGCATCTCTACGCGCGGATGCGGCGCGGTCGGCGGGTGGACGTGTTGCGGCTGGTCCGGCTGGTTACGCCCTGGGTGGTGGGGACGTTCGCTCTCGCTGCCGCCGCCTGGCTGTTGTCGCCCTGGGTGATCGCCGGCGCCCTGATCGCCACCCTGACGCTGTTGGTCGGCGGGGCCGAGCTGGTCGGCTGCCTGCGTCTGTTGCGACGGATGCGCCAGGAGTACGACAGCATCAGTCGTCAGGTCTATGCCGGCGACTCGGTGGCCGACGTCGTGCGTTTTCGGGTCGGTCTGCTCGAGGCGCGGGTACGCACCATCCTCGGTCGGGTGACCGATCGCGCCGACAAGCTCAAGCTGCTCGCCCAGCGCACCGCCGACGCCTCCGCCGAGACCCTCGGCGATGTCGAGCTGCAACGCAACGAGCTCTCGCAGATCGCCACCGCGATGACCCAGATGAGTACCACCATCACCGACATCGCCAACATCACCAACGAGTCCGAGGGGCTGCTGGAGCGTACCAGCGCCAACTGCACCAGTGCCCGCGATCGCATCCACCACAGCGCCCAGCGCACCCTGCGGCTGGCCGATACCATGGAGGCGGTGGCCGGGCAGTCGAACGATCTGCGTCAGGCCGCCGACAAGGTCGGCGGGGCGATGCAGGAGATCAACGGGCTGGCCGAGCAGACCAATCTGCTCGCGCTCAACGCCGCGATCGAGGCGGCGCGCGCCGGCGAGCACGGGCGCGGCTTCTCGGTGGTGGCCGACGAGGTGCGCAACCTCTCCACCCGCACCCAGCGCTTCACCGGCGAGATCCGTACCAATATCGAGCAGATGAATGCCTATATCGCCTCGTTGGTGCAGTCGCTCGGCGACAGCGTCGAGGGCGCCAGGGTGTGCTCGACCGACAGTCGCGAGTCGATCACCCTGGTCGAGGAGATCACCGAGCAGCTCGGTCAGGTGCTCGACTACATCCACCGCGTCGCCTCGGCGACCGAGGAGCAGGGCGCGGTGGCCGAGGAGATCAGCCGCAACAGTCATCGCGTCGACGATGCCGCGCGCAACACCCTGGAGAAGAGCCGCGAGCTGGCCGAGGTCGCCGACGAGGCGCTCAGACAGCTGCAGCGTCTCCACGACATGAGCCGCACCTTCGGTTGAGGACGACGCGCCCCGGTCGCGTTCAAGGCGTTTGTCGGAGGGGAGGGGAAGCCGGGCGCGCCGCTG
>NZ_RHFJ01000100.1:0-5727 GCF_003718675.1 Marichromatium sp. AB32 | reverse complement strand
CGCAGCGCTCGATCTCCTCGCGCCACCAGTCGAGCTTGGCCGCCCCGATCCGCGCCTCGGAGACCGCGCCGGGGATGGCGCGCAGCCGCGCGTGCCACAGCACCAGCAGCGCCAGGGCATCGCGACGCGTCGCCGGGGCGAAGCGCAGGGCGTAGTAGCGGGCACTGCCGAGCGGGGTGGCGTCGTTGGGGAAGCGCCACGCGGTCTCTGCGATGGTCACGCTCATGTCGGGGTTTCGGGCAGCCAGTCGAGCAGCGCGAGCGGGTGATCGATGGCGCCGTGCGCGCCCCAGCCGTCGGGGTCGTCGTGTGCCCCGAGATAGCCGAACAGGGCGACCAGGGTGCCCATGCCGGCGGCGCGCCCGGCCTGGATGTCGCGCTCGGCGTCACCGAGGTACCAGCAGCGCTCGGGGTCGACCCCGAGCAGCTCGCAGGCGTGGAACAGGGGGCGCGGGTGCGGCTTGGGCGTGGGCGTGGTGTCGCCGCAGACCACGCAGGCGGCGCGCTCGGCATAGCCGATGCATTCGAGCAGCGGCCGGGTGAGATAGCCCGGCTTGTTGGTGACGATCCCCCAGGGGATGGCGCGCGCCTCCAGGGCGCTGACCAGCTCGGCCATCCCCGGGAAGGGTGCGGTGTCGCGCACCAGCGCCTCGGCATAGCGATCGAGGAAGGCGCGGCGCATCGGCTCGTAGTCGCTGTCCCCGGGGCGCAGCCCGAAGCCGACCTCGAGCATGCCGCGCCCGCCGTGCGAGACGAAGGGGCGGATCTCGGCGAGCGGCAGCGGCGCCCGGTCGTGGGCCGCGCGCAGTCGGTTGAGCGCGGCGGCCATGTCCGGGGCAGTGTCGGCGAAGGTGCCGTCGAGGTCGAACAGTACCGCTGCGTCGCGCACCGGCTCAGGCATCGGCGTCGTCGCGCACGCAGCTCACCAGATAGTTGACGCTGAGGTCGCTGGCGTCGAGCTGGTAGGTCTTGGTCAGCGGGTTGTAGGTCATGCCGCTGAGGTCGGTGGTGCGCAGCGCGGTGCGGCGCACCCAGGCGTCGAGTTCGGAGGGGCGGATGAAGCGCGAATAATCGTGGGTGCCGCGCGGCAGCATGCCCATCACGTACTCGGCGCCGACGATCGCCAGCAGATAGGCCTTGGGGGTGCGGTTGAGGGTGGAGAAGAACACCTTGCCGCCGGGGCGTACCAGCCGCGCGCAGGCATCGATCACCGAGGCCGGCTCGGGGACGTGTTCGAGCATCTCCATGCAGGTGACCACATCGAAGCTCGCCGGGCGCTCGGCGGCCAGGGTCTCGACCGGCACCTGGCGGTAGTCGACCTCGACCCCGGTCTCGAGGGTGTGGAGGTCGGCCACGCGCAGCGGCATTGCGCCCATGTCGATGCCGGTGACCTTGGCGCCGCGCAGCGCCATGCTCTCGGAGAGGATGCCGCCGCCGCAGCCGACGTCGAGCACCTCCTTGCCCGCCAGCCCGTCGGCGCCGCGCTCGATGTAGTCGAGACGCAGCGGGTTGATGTCGTGCAGGGGCTTGAACTCGCTGTCGGGATCCCACCAGCGCGAGGCGAGCTCCTCGAACTTGCTGATCTCGGCTTGGTCGACGTTATGAATGGTATCGGTCATGGTCTTTATCTGGTCCCGGGGTTGGGTGAGACGCACGCGCGTCTCCGGCGTTCGATCGATCTCCATTCTAAACGACACGACCGCGATCTGGCCGATCGCGGTGGTGACGCCCGGTGGCGTCGGGTGTCTTTTTGTTTCCAAAGGCGCGACGCGCGGCCCGATCATCCGTTAAACTAACCCGTTTTGCATTGCCCGGAATAATCATCATGTTCGATACCAAGTTGCAGATCAGTGATTACGACCCAGCGCTCTGGGCTGCTATCCAGGACGAGGAGCGTCGCCAGGAAGAGCACGTCGAGCTCATCGCCTCGGAAAACTACACCAGCCCGCTGGTGATGCAGGCGCAGGGTGGTGTGCTGACCAACAAGTATGCCGAAGGCTATCCGGGCAAGCGCTACTACGGCGGCTGCGAGCATGTCGACGTGGTCGAGCAACTGGCCATCGATCGCGCCAAGGCGCTGTTCGGCGCCGATTACGCCAACGTCCAGCCGCACTCGGGCTCGCAGGCCAATGCCGCGGTCTTCCAGGCGCTGTGCCAGCCCGGTGATACCGTGCTGGGGATGAGCCTCGCCCACGGCGGTCACCTCACCCACGGCGCCAAGCCGAACTTCTCGGGCAAGATCTACAACGCGGTGCAGTACGGTCTCGATCCGGCCACCGGCGAGATCGACTACGCCGAGGTCGAGCGTCTGGCCCAGGAGCACAAGCCGCGGATGATCATCGCCGGCTTCTCGGCCTATTCGCGCGTGGTCGACTGGCAGCGTTTCCGCGACATCGCCGATGCCGTCGGCGCCTATCTGATGGTCGACATGGCCCATGTGGCCGGTCTGATCGCCGCCGGCGTCTACCCGAGCCCGGTCGGCATCGCCGACGTCACCACCACCACCACCCACAAGACCCTGCGTGGTCCGCGTGGCGGCCTGATCCTCGCCAAGTCCAACCCCGAGATCGAGAAGAAGCTTAACTCGGTGGTCTTCCCGGGCACCCAGGGCGGTCCGCTGATGCACGTGATCGCGGGCAAGGCGGTGGCCTTCAAGGAGGCGCTCGAGCCGGCCTTCAAGACCTATCAGCAGCAGGTCGTCGACAACGCCCGCGCCATGGCCGAGGTGTTCATCGCGCGTGGCTTCGACGTCGTCTCCGGCGGCACCGACGACCACCTCTTCCTGGTCAGCTTCATCGCCCAGGGGCTCACCGGCAAGGACGTCGACGCCTGGCTCGGCGCGGCCAACATCACCGTCAACAAGAACGCCGTGCCCAACGACCCGCAGTCGCCCTTCGTCACCAGCGGGATCCGCGTCGGCACCCCGGCGATCACCACCCGTGGCTTCGGCGTCGCCGAGGCCCGTGATCTCGCCGGCTGGATGTGCGACCTGATCGACGCTCGTGGCGATCAGGCCGCGATCGAGGCGGCCAAGGGCAAGGTGGTGGAGCTGTGTCGCCGCTTCCCGGTCTACGGTTGCTGATGGCGGTGCGCGGGGCGTCGCAGGGCGTCCCGGCGCGCGCCGATCGAGACGCCGGCCCCGCGCCGGCGTCGGAGGGCTAGAGCGTGCGCTGTCCATTCTGTGGTGCCCATGACACCAAGGTCGTCGACTCACGACTGTTCGACGAGGGTGATCAGGTGCGCCGGCGGCGCAAGTGTGTGGTGTGCGAGGAGCGCTTCACCACCTACGAGCGCGCCGAACTCAACCTGCCCCGGATCGTCAAGCGCGACGGTACCCGGGTCCCGTTCGATCCCGATAAGCTGCGCTCGGGGATGATGCGGGCGCTGGAGAAGCGCCCGGTCGGTACCGCCGAGATCGAGGCCGCGCTCTCGCGCATCCGTCGCACCCTGATGTCCTGTGGCGAGAGCGAGGTCGACTCGATGCGTCTCGGTGATCTGGTGATGGACGAGCTGCGTGGGCTCGATCAGGTCGCCTACGTGCGTTTCGCCTCGGTCTATCGCAAGTTCGAGGACGTGGCCGCCTTCCGCGCCGAGATCGAACGGCTCGAGCGCGAGCCGGTCGGCGCGACGGTGGCAGCGGATGACGATGATGGCGACACCGACTGAGGTCACGCCTACGGATCAGGCCTGGATGGCGCACGCGCTGCGTCTGGCCGAGCAGGGACGCTACAGCACCGCGCCCAACCCGCGCGTCGGCTGCGTCATCGTGCGCGACGGGGTGCTGGTCGGCGAGGGCTGGCACCGACGCGCCGGCGGTCCGCACGCCGAGCGCCACGCCCTGGCCGCAGCCGCCGAGCGTGCCCGCGGCGCCACCGTCTATGTCACCCTCGAGCCCTGCAGCCATCACGGTCGTACCCCGCCGTGCGCCGATGCGCTGGTCGAGGCGGGCGTCGGTCGGGTGGTCTGCGCCATGGTCGATCCCAACCCCCGGGTCGCGGGGCGCGGCATCGCCCGGCTCGAGGCCGCCGGCATCGCCACCCTGGTCGGGGTGCAGGCCGCCGCCGCCGAGGCGCTCAACCCGGGGTTCGTGCAGCGGATGCGCGCGGGTCGTCCACTGGTGCGCTGCAAGCTCGCCGCGAGCCTCGATGGCCGGACCGCGATGGCCGACGGCGAGAGCCGCTGGATCACCTCCGAGCAGGCGCGCGCCGACGTGCAGCGGCTGCGTGCGGGCAGCGGCGCGATCATCACCGGGGTCGAGACCCTGCTCGCCGACGATCCCAGCCTCAACGTCCGGCTCGCCCCCGAGGCGCTGCCCGGGCTGATGCCCGGCGATCCGGTGCTGCAGCCGCTGCGGGTGGTGCTCGACAGCCGCTGGCGCACGCCGCCGACGGCGCGGATGCTGGGGCTGCCCGGCACCACCCTGGTGGTCGGCGCGACGCCCGACCCCGAGCGCGAGCGCGCGCTCGTTGCCGCCGGCGCCGAGACGCTGGTCTGCGGCGGTGCCGACGGGCGCGTCGATCTCGCCGCGCTGCTCGCCGAGCTGGGACGACGCGAGGTCAACGAGGCGCTGATCGAGAGCGGTCCGACCCTGGCCGGGGCGGCGCTCGCCGCCGGGCTGGTCGATGAGCTGGTGGTCTATCTCGCCCCGCACCTGATGGGTGACTGCGCCCGCGGGCTGGCGCGCCTGCCCGGTGTCGAGCAGATGGCCGATCGGCTCGCGCTGGCCTTCGTCGATGTCCGTCGCATCGGCCCCGATCTGCGCCTGTTGCTGCGCCCGTCGGCGCGCTAGCGTCGGCGTCGGTGGCGCCTCGTCCCCCGAGTCAACCTCGACGCCGTCGCGCGTCATCGCTGAGGAGTCCGTCATGTTCACCGGAATCATCCAGGCCGTCGGGCGTATCGCGCGCCAGGAGCCGCGCGGCGGCGATGTCAGGCTGCATATCGATACCGCCGATCTCGATCTCTCCACGACCGCGCTCGGCGACAGCATCGCGGTCAACGGTGTCTGTCTGACCGCAGTCGAGCTGGGGGCCGCGCGTTTTGCCGCCGATGTCTCGCGCGAGACCCTGTCGCTGACCACCCTGGGTGCGCTGGGGCAGGGCGGCGCGGTCAATCTGGAGCGCGCGCTCACCCTCTCGACCCCGCTCGGCGGTCATCTGGTCAGCGGTCATGTCGACGGCCTGGGCGAGGTGCTGGAGGTCGGCGCCGACGGCCGCTCGACCCGGCTGCGCATCCGCGCCCCGGACGCGCTGGCGCGCTATATCGCGCCCAAGGGCTCGATCTGCATCGACGGCACCAGCCTCACCGTCAATCGTGTCGAGGGCGCGGTGTTCGAACTCAACATCGTCCCCCACACCCTGGAGGAGACCATCATCGGCGGCTATCGCGCCGGCAGCCGGGTCAACCTCGAGGTCGACCTGATCGCCCGCTATCTCGAACGCCTGGTGCTCGGCGAACAGGCCGCCGCACCCGAGGGCGAGGGCGAGCGCATCACCCGCGACTTCCTCAGTCGTCACGGGTTCGGCTGAGACCGCCTTCGCCAGCTTTCAGCCGCCAGCCGCCAGCCGCCAGCCGCCAGCGGATTGAACCGCAAAGCCGCCAAGGGCGCGAAGGGGAGAAGAGCTGCCAGCGATCAGCCTCCAGCCGCCAGTGGCCGCCTGTCTTCGAGTGTTGGTCGAAAACGTACGCCAACCGGTCGCTGACAGTGAATGGTGAGTGGCGCTATCGAGAT